>JACCUS010000103.1 GCA_013811715.1 Nocardioidaceae bacterium | reverse complement strand
ACGCCGAGCAGACCCGGCTCGCCGAGGCCGGCCTCGCCTCGGTCGACGAGCGCGCCACCACCTGCTGCTACGCCATGCAGGACAAATTCTGGGTCGAGGGCTCCCCCGACGGGGAGCGCTGGGAGGTCTACACCGTCCTCGCCGACAGCCCCACCTTCAGCGCCAGCGGCGACCAGAACTCCGATTGCTGCGGCGCTGACACCGCGGTGGCCGGCGAGCCCGTCGCCGCTACTTGCTGCTGACGAACCGGGCCGTCGGGTCACAGAAAGAGCAGTCGCCGTCGTACAGGAAGGTGCTTGTCACGCCTTCAGCGTCGTCTCGCCGGCCACCAGATGCTCAAGCACCCGCGCAACGCCGTCCTCGTCGTTGCTCGCGCACCTGTACGTCGCCGCCGCGACCGCCTCGGGGTGGGCGTTCGCCACGGCGAACGACACCCCCGCCCAGTCGAGCATCGGCACGTCGTTGGGCATGTCCCCGAACGCCCAGACGTCGGAAGCGGCGATGCCGAGGCGGGCACACCACTCGACCAGACTGGCGGCCTTCGTGACGCCCGCGGCGCTGATCTCCGCCAGTCCGCCGGTGCCAGAGATGTGCACGATCGCCTGCTCACCGACCACGTCGACGACCCGGTGGAGGAACTCCCTCGGCTCCAGCTCGGGCGCTCTGGCCAGCAGCTTGCCGGGCAGCGGGTCAAGCAGGTCCTCGATGTCGGCGACCGGTGCGTTGGCCGGGGTGCGAAGCAGGTCGACGTACGCCGGCTCGCGGCCGTAGCCGGCGCTGCTCTCGACGGCGAACCCGATGCCCGGGATGGCTTCGCGCAGTCTCGAGACGAGCTCGATGAGAACCTCTTCGACCAGAGTCTGCTCCGACAGCACCCGGCGGTTGACCACGTCGTACACGAAGGCGCCGTTGGAACAGATCGCCACTCCGTGGTCGCCGACGACCTCGACCAGGTCGTGCATCCAGCGAGGCGGTCGAGCGGTCGCGACCACGACCTCGACGCCAGCCTGCTGGATCCCCTGAATCGCCCGCACGGTGCGTGCCGACGCCGATCCATCGCTGCGCAGTAGGGTGCCGTCCAGATCGGTGGCGACCAGCCTCGGCGGCGATGACGGTGGCAGTGTTGTTGGCGCCGTCACGTGTCGACTCAGGCGCCGGTGGCGGAGAGCTGGCCGCAGGCGCCGTCTATCTCGCGTCCTCTGGTGTCACGGACGGTCGTGGGCACGCCCTTGGCCTCCAGACGACGCACGAACTCCCGCTCGTCCTCGCGACGCGAGGCGGTCCACTTCGAGCCCGGAGTGGGGTTGAGCGGGATCAGGTTGACGTGCACCCAGCCCCAGTCGCCGTACGACGTCAGCACCTCGCCCAGCAGGTCGGCGCGCCAGCCCTGGTCGTTGATGTGCTTGATCATCGGGTACTCGATCGAGACGCGGCGCCTGGTGACGCGGGCGTAGTTCCACGCCGCGGCGACCGCCTCGTGGACGCTCCAGCGGGTGTTGATCGGCACGAGCTCGTTGCGCAGCTCGTCGTCGGGGGCATGGAGGGAGAGCGCGAGGGTGACGGGGATGCCCTCGTCGGCGAGCTGCCGCATGCGGGGCACGAGGCCGACGGTGGAGACGGTGACGCCGCGCGCCGACATGCCCAGGCCGTCAGGAGTGGGGTCGGTCATCCGGCGTACAGAGTCGATCACCGCGGTGTAGTTGGCCATCGGCTCCCCCATGCCCATGAAGACGACGTTGGAGACCCGACCGCCGCCGCCCGGCACCTCGTCGCGGGCCAGCGACCGCGCACCGGCAAGGACCTGCTCGACGATCTCGGCGGTGCTCATGTTGCGCTGCAGCCCACCCTGGCCGGTGGCGCAGAAGGGGCACGCCATCCCGCACCCGGCCTGCGACGAGACGCACATGGTCACCCGGCCGGGGTAGCGCATCAGCACCGACTCCACCAGCGCGCCGTCGTGCAGCCTCCACAGCGTCTTGCGGGTGGTGCCTCCGTCGGCGGTGAGCGTGTGCATCGGCGTGATCAGCTCGGGCAGCAGCGCCTCGGCGAGGGGCTGCCGGAGGTCGGCGGGAAGGTCGGTCATCTCGGCTGGATCGTCGACGAGTCGGGAGAAGTAGTGGTGGGAGACCTGGCTGGCCCGAAATCCCGGAAGTCCGGCCCGCTCGACGGCGTGCTTGCGCTCGGCCGCGGTGAGGTCGGCGAGGTGCCGCGGCGGTTTCTTGGCCTTGCGGGGCTCGTCGAAGACGAGCGGAAGGGACGTGGCGGATGCGGGGTCGGACATGGTGCTCGATTCTCCCATGCCGACGTGGAGGCGCCCAATCACAAAGACGTGGGCTGCGCCGAGTTCCGCCAGATGCCCCACGGGGAGGTGATCCGCCTTGCCACCACTTCGACCGCACAGTGGTCCGGCATCGTCATCGCCGCCCATGCGTGCAGGTCGGGCTCGGCATCCGTGAGCTCGGCGACCAGCAGGGTCCAGGCCGTGCCGTGGCCGGCCATCACGACGTCAACGCCGTTCGCCTCGAAACAGATGGTGTCGGCCGCGGCGGTGACTCGCCTCCTTGTCCGCGTCAGCGGCTCCCAACCGGGCACGACCTCGGCATCGGGTCGGGCGTGGGCGCGATGCACCACGGCCCGGAACTCGACAGCGCCGTCGAACCAGCGCGCCGTACGACGCTGCTCCCCCAGGTCGTCGACGACCTCGACGTGCTCGGCGGTGAGAAGCCGGGCGGTGTCGAGAGCCTTGGGCTCTCTTGAGCTGAACCACCTGCCGCGGGTGGGCAGCACCCCTGCGTCGCGCAGCCGCAGCACGTCCGCCGCGGCTTCCGGCGCGAGGGGCCAGGTGTCGGCCGGCCGGGCCTGGTCGATGACCGGCTTCCCATGGCGGACCAGATGCAGGATCACGCGGCGACACTACCTGCCGGCGTACGCGATAGTGGTGCGCGTGAACGCGTACGACGCTCAGCCCGTGATCACCAGCCCGGCGAATCCACGAGTCAAGTGGCTGGTCGGGCTGCGCAAGCGTCGTGCCCGCGATGCGGAGGGTGTCACGGTCGTCGAAGGCTTCGAGGAGCTGACGCTCGCCCTCGATGCCGGGGTGAGACCGCTGGCCCTCTACTTCTGCCCGGATCTGGTGGCCGACGACACCCGCCTATCGACAGTGGAGCGGGTGGCCGCAGGAGGCATTGAGGTGGTCGAGCTCGGCAAGGCGGCGTTCGAGAAGGCGTCGTACCGCGAGTCCCCCGACGGCTGGCTTGCGGCCGTTCCCACACCGGGGCGCGCAGTCTCGGAGCTAGCGGTCGGCCCTGATCCGCTGATCTTGGTGTGTGAGTCGATCGAGAAGCCCGGCAACCTCGGGGCCATGCTGCGAACGGCGGAGGCGGCCGGCGTGGACGCCGTCATCGCTGCGTCTCCGCTAGCGGACTGGGGCAACCCCAACGTGATCCGGGCCAGCAAAGGCACCGTCTTCGCGCTACCCGTCGCAGCTGCCTCATCGACCGAAGTCGCGGCTTGGCTGCGGGAGAGGCACATCCAGATCGTGGTGGCCAGCCCGGGAGCCGACGCCCTTGTCACCGATCTCGACTTGACCTGCGGCACCGCCGTGGTTGTCGGCGCCGAGCATGCGGGGGTCAGCGCAGCGTGGCTCGAGCTGACCGACCACGCCGCCAGGCTGCCGATGTTCGGGCGCTCCAACTCGCTCAACGTCGCCACGTCGGCGGCCATCGTCATCTACGAAGCCCTCCGCCAACGCGCGTCGACGACTTCGACGCGATGATGACCCCTCACT
This sequence comes from Nocardioidaceae bacterium, assembly GCA_013811715.1. Taxonomy (GTDB): domain Bacteria; phylum Actinomycetota; class Actinomycetes; order Propionibacteriales; family Nocardioidaceae; genus JACCUS01. The sequence goes on along the minus strand of JACCUS010000103.1, from coordinate 9,523 downwards.
CGGCGCAGGACGTGCTCGTCTGTGGGAACCACGCGCCGCTGAAGGACCGTATCGTCGTCTGCTCGGATAGGGTTCCGTCTCCCCCGAAGGCCAGGGCGACGGCGTCCTGCTTTGACAAGCGCACGGTGATGACGTCGTCGGTCCCCGGCGGCATGGGCCGCAGCGCACGCGTGACTCGCCTGAGCGTCGCCCAGCCTCTGGAGTCCCAGTCCAGATTCATGCGCCCCTCGCCACCACAGCGAAGCGCGGTCTCCACCCGGCGCGACCCGACCTGCACCTTCGCCGGTAGCGACTCTTGGCTTGGATAGCCAGGTGCCGTCACGACCACGATCCGGGCGGAGCTCGCGGGGGCGGTGGTCGGGCCGGTCCCGGGCTGAGGTGCGGGCCCGGCACTCGGCTGGCTGCCCTGGTACGCATTCAAGATCACGCCTGTGCCGACGACCACGCCGATCACCGCGGCCGCAGCAGCCAGCGGCACGAGCCTGCGTCGCCGCACCCCCCCCGCCCGTCGACCGGTCTCCCGCAGGGGTAGTGGATCGGGGTCTCCCTTGATCTCCTCTCGCCACGCGGTGCCGTCGGCACGGAGCCGGTCTTCGATGTCAGTCACTGGCGTCTCCTAGTCGTTCCGCGAGGTTCCGCCTCGCATCGGCCAACGTGGACTTCACCGTGCCGGGGGCGCAGCGCATGAGCTCCGACGCGTCCTGGATCGACAGATCCACGTAGTAGTACAACGAGACGGCTTCTCGTTGCCGGGCGGGAAGCGCCGCCACGGCACGCCGCAGGTCGATGTCGGCTTCCGCGTCGGCCGTGACAGCCGGCGACTCCCAGACACCGAGGTGCTCAGGTCGACTCTGACGGGTGCGAGCTCGACGCGCCTGGTCTGCCGTGAGAGCGAGCAACCACGTGCGGACCGTTCCCCTGTCTTTCGCGTACGTCGCGCGCTTCCTCCATGCGTTCAGCAGGGCCTCTTGGACGATGTCGTCAGGGTCGAACCCGACGGCGCGAAGCGCAGCCACGCGCCGCATCACTGGAAGATGCGGCTCCACCCACTCAGCGAACTCCACTGACCGGCCAGTCTTGTCGTGCTCAGCCCACGTGCCCGTCACCAGTCTCCTTCGTTCACGCTTGACTACGCCCGCAACCGACGGTTCGGTTGGGCCGGCGTCAAGAGAATCTTGGCTGAGGCAACCAAACCGACTCCGCCGCATCACGACCTCGTCGGCGAGCACCGCGCAGCCGCCAGTGGCCTTGCGCTTGACAGGCACCGATACGGCGACTCAGCCACCGGCTGGACTCAGCCCGGCTCGGGGACCAACCTCTGCGTGCCGATGACCCGAAGAAGCCGCAGCGCGTCGGCCTCGCGGGTGTTCGGCGCCGCGGAGTAGACGATCAATTCCTGATCGAGGTCGGGCACGAGCAACACGTCGCAATCCAGCTCGAGGATCCCCAACTGCGGGTGAGCGATCCGCTTGGTCCGTGACCGGACCCGGTCGCCGGGCATCCGCCTTTCCCAGAGCTCGGCGAAACGTTGGCTCTCGCGACACAGCTCCGCGGCCAGTTGGGCGAGTGAGGGGTCGTCCGGGTATCGTCCCATCGTCGTACGCAGCTCACCCACCATGAACACGTCGGCCTCGTCGGCCTCCTCGGGGGTCGCCACGACCCGTCCCTCCCCACCCACGAAGCGCATCCAATAGACGTTGCGGTGTTGGGGCGGAAACGAGGAGAAGTCGCCGAGCAGAGCAGCCGCGATCTGGTTCCAGGCCAAGATGCTGCTCTTGGCGTCGAGCAGCAGGGCGGGCAGGTCCTGGAATCGATCGAGCAACCGCTGGGTGCTCGGCCGGACAGCGCTCGGAATCATCGTGGGGAGCGGTGGCGCCGCGCCAGCGACGCGGAACAGGTACTCACGTTCACCCTCGGAGAGACGCAACGCCCGGGCCAGCGAACCCAGGACCGAGTCCGATGGGTGCGGTCCTCGCGCCTGCTCGAGCCGATTGAGGTAGTCGACGGAGATGCCGGCCAGCTGTGCGACCTCTTCGCGACGAAGACCACGGGTACGGCGCCGGGTGCCGGCTGGCAGACCCACGTCACTGGGTTGGAGCCTGCCACGCCACCGAGACAGCACCCCGCCGAGCTCGACCTTGTCCACGGGTCCAGCATGCCTCACCCTCGGTCAGGTGCCGCTGTGATCTGGGAGGGACTGGCGGTCCCCGGTTGCAGCGGTCCTGGCTACCGCAGCCGAGAGAGCACAGGCTAGATCCATGAACACGATTGCTCTGATCACCGGAGCCAACAAGGGACTCGGCCACGAGGCGGCACGGCGGCTCGCCGACGAAGGCTGGACAGTGCTGCTCGGTGCGCGTGACCCTGGGCGGGGGGCTCAGGCAGCCGCAGAGCTTTCTGCGGCCGACGCAGACGTGAGGTGCGTGCAGATCGACGTCACCTCACGGGAGTCGGTCGATGCTGCCGCCGACCACGTAGCTGCGGAGTTCGGCCGGCTCGACGTGCTCGTCAACAACGCCGGCGTTATCGGATCGCGGCTCTCACCTCGCGACATCAGTGGTGAGGACATGCGGGAGGGCTTTGAGACCAATGTGTTCGGCCCGGTCACGGTCACGCACGCGTTCTTGCCCTTGCTCGACAAGTCGCAGTCTCCCCGCATCGTGATGGTGTCCAGCGGCATGGGTTCGCTCGCCGTCACGACCGACCCGGACCGCATAGAGAGCACGATCGTCTCCGTCGGCTACCCGCCATCGAAGTCGGCACTCAACATGATCACGAGTCAGTACGCCAAGGCCTTGCCGGCGTACCGCGTCAACGCCGTCGACCCGGGTTACACCGCCACCGACCTCAACGATCACAGCGGTCTCCAAACGGTGCGGGAGGGGACCGACGCCATCGTCGCCATGGCGATGGTCGCGCCCGACGGGCCGACAGGAGCGTTCACCGACCGCACCGGCGCTGTGCCGTGGTGAGCTCAGGAACGCTCGAAGCGGTCGCGGCTCACGCCTTCTGGCTGACCAGCACCGCGACCCGGCCGTCGGTGCCGGAGGCCCAGCAGGCGCCGTCGCGGGCGCACTGGATGCCGTCGTACCAGTCGTCGTCGAAGTGCGTCCAGGTGTTGCCGCTGTCGAAGCTGACATCGCTACCGGTGGGGCCGACGGCGATCACCGTGCGGGCGGTGCCGCGGATGAACGAGACGCCCGAGCGATAGCCGTCTACCGGCTCGTCGCTCACAGTCCACGTCGTGCCGCCGTCCGTGGTGTACGCCGAGGCGTCGGCGCCGTTGTCCGGCTCCAGGAAGTCGCCGCCGACGACCACCCCACGACGTGCGTCGCGGAAGTCCACCGAGTAGATGCCCGCCGAGGGACCACCGCGCAGCGGGGTCTCCATCACCGACCAGGTGTCTCCACCGTCGCGAGAGGCGAAGATCCGCGGCGTCTCGACGCCGCCGGTGGCGAACCAGTAGCGCTGCCCGACGCCGGAGATGATGCAGGTGCCGCTGGCGGCGAAGCCGAACTCGCCCGGCAACGCCTCCGGCATGCCCTCGTTGCCCAGCACCGTCCACGACTGGCCGTAGTCGGTGGTCCGGGCGATCTGGAAGTAGCCGTCGACCGGGTCGCTCATCGCCAGCCCGTCGCCGTTGGGCCGAAACGCCATGCAGTCGTAGAACGCGGCAGGGTCGGTGTTGCGGAACGCCTCGGTCCACGTCGCGCCACCGTCGGTGGTGGTGTAGATCCGCGAGTCCTCGCCCGTTCCGATCGACAACACGCTGGCACGCTGGGCGTCGAACGCCTCGATGTCACGCAGCGCGAGACCTGCCGCGGCCGGCGGAGACACGTCCTGCCAGGTGGCCCCCCCGTCCGTCGTACGCAACACCGTGCCCGACTCGCCACTCACCCACGCCACGTCGCGGCTGACGGCGGCGAGACCACGGAACTGGTCGGTGCTCCCGGTCGGGGTGATCTCCCACGAGTACGACGCCGTCGGCGGCGCGGCACCAGCCGACTGGGTCAGGGCTGGGCCGGCCAGCACGGCTCCGGTCGCGAGAAGTGCGGCGGACAAGGCGGCGAAGGATCGGCGGATGCGCATGGGACAAGACCCTAGAGTTCCCGCGCTCGATACGGCAACGGGTGGCGGCCGGGAGTCCGGCGGAGGCGTCGGCTGCGATGCGGCATCATTCGCAGCATGCCGAGTTCCCACCGTCCCCGCCTTCGCGGCGGCCGTGACGATGCCGACTCAGCGGTCCTGGTCTTGCATGGCGGGCGCGAGCACAGCTTCGAGGTAACCGCTCCCCTGCAGTTGTCCTACCTGCGGATGCTCGACATGTACGTCGGACTACGCCGCGCGTCGAACTCCTGCGCGGTGTACCTGCTCCGCTATCGGGTGCGAGGCTGGAACCCGGGATCTGCCGAGCCAGACCCGGTCATCGACGGACGATGGGCGCTCGACCACATCAGGCGACGCCATGGCGACGTACCGGTTGCCCTGCTTGGGCACTCGATGGGGGGCCGCACCGCCTTCGGGCTGGCCGACGACGAGAGCGTAGTGGGGGTCTGCGGGTTGGCGCCGTGGCTGCCCGACGGCGAGCCGCTGCCCTCCCACCGGCCCGGGCAGCGGTTCGTCATCGCACACGGGACCGCAGACCAGATGACGTCGTCGCCGTTGAGCACCTCGTACGCGCAGCGGCTGCGCCATAGCGGCGCAACGGTCGCCAAGTTCGAGGATGCTGGCGGCCGGCACGAGTTGCTGAACCACCCCGGCTTGTGGCATCGGTTCGCGGTCCAGACAACGCTGGGGCTTGTTGGCGACCGGCCAATGCCAGTCGGGGTCACCAACGCGTTGGCCACCAACGAGGCGGCCGGCCTGCAGACGCCGCTCCCGCAATTCTGCCGGGCTGGGTGATCCGCCCGCTCAGGATTCGTCTGCGACTTCGAGCGGACCCACCCGGTGTGCCACCGCAGACGAACCGCGCGGCGTGCAAGGCGGACGCACAGCTTGCAGAGTCAGATCCGCCGTGTATCAGGCCTCGCCTGCCGTGAATTGCGGGAAAGCTGCACTCCTGAGCGGCTTAGGACAGCAAGTTTCCCGCAATCGCGGGGAGGAGGGGCCCAGTCTCACCAGTGGAACCACGCCGCGGCGGTCGCGCCGACCCGTAGTGCGGACCCGAACCCCCGACGAACCTACGGCTGTGCCCACGAGCAAGCGCCAGCGGTCAGGCGACGGGCAGCAGGAAGTGCAGCACGAGCCAGACGACGGAGACTGCTGCCAGCATGGAGTCGAGGCGGTCCATCAGCCCGCCGTGACCGGGCAGGATGTTGCTCATGTCTTTGATGCCGAGGTCGCGCTTGATCAGCGACTCGGCCAGGTCACCGAGGGTGGCGGCGACGGCGGCGATGACGCCAAGGACCAGGCCGACCCACCAGTCGCCCTCGAGCAGGTAGACCAGGCAGATCACGCCGGCCACCATGCTGGCGATGAGGGAGCCCGCGAAACCCTCCCAGGACTTCTTCGGACTGATCACCGGAGCCATCGGGTACTTGCCGAACAGCACCCCGAAAAGGAGACCGCCGGTGTCGGAGGCGATGATCACGGCGACGAAGGTCAGCACCCGCCTGACGCCGTCCTCCGGCGCCAGCAGCAACGCGACGAACGAGGCGAGGAACGGGACGTAGACCAGGCAGAAGACTGTCGCGGAGACGTCCCGTACGAAGCCCTGCTGACCACCCCGCATCCGCCACAGGATCGAGGTCAGCGCCGTGGCGGCCAGCAAGACGACCAGCACGTCCGGTCCCCCGTAGTACGCGCCGCCGACCATCGCGACTGCCCCGACACCCAGCGGAACGGCAGGCATCCGGGTGCCGGCGCGTGACAAGGCGGTGCCCAGCTCCCAGAGCCCGACCAGCATCGCAAGTGCCACCACGATGATGAACAGATCCTTGTAGAACGCCAACGACGCGACGATGACGGCGATCAACGCGACGGCGACGGCGATGGCGGCGGGCAGGTCTCGACCGGCTCTGCTGTTCTTCTCGACCGGCGCGCTGGAGTAGGCAGTCATCGGCGTGGATCAGACCTCGATCAGCTCTGATTCCTTGACTTTGAGCAGCTCGTCGATCTCCTCGACGTGCTTCTTGGTCTGCCCGTCGAGCCTCTTCTCAGCGGTGCTCAGCTCGTCTTCTCCGAGGTCGCCGTCCTTCTGCGCGCGCTCCAGTGTCTGCTTGGCGTGCCGGCGGATGTTGCGTACCGAGACCCGGGCGTCCTCCGCCTTCGCCTTGGCGAGCTTGATGTAGTCCTTGCGGCGCTCCTCGGTGAGCTCCGGCATCACCACCCGCAACATGTCGCCGTTGTTGGTGGGGTTGACGCCGAGGTCGGAGTCGCGAATCGACTTCTCGATGGCGGCGAGCGCCTTCTTGTCATAGGCGTTGATCGTGACGACTCGGGGCTCGGGAGTGTGAAATGAAGCGAGCTGTTGGAAGGGTGTCGGCGTACCGTAGTAGTCGGCGGTCAGCTTGGTGAACATGGCTGGGTGCGCTCGACCGGTGCGGATCGAGGCGAAGTCATCCTTTGCGACCTCGACCGCCTTGGTCATCTTCACCTGGGCATCGCGCAGCGTTTCGTCAATCACGCGGACTCCTCTTCGTCGTTGTACGTCGCACCCGCGTGCCACGTCGTCGTACCACGGTGCACCGCCGGCTCATTCCGCGCCTACGTATGTGCCGATCTTCTCACCTTGCACCAGGCGCGCGATCACGCCCTCGTCCTCCGCGCCGAAGACGATCATCGGCAGCCCGTTCTCCATGCACAACGCGAACGCGGTGGCGTCGGCGACTCGCAGGCCGCGCCGCAACGCCTCGCTGTACGTCACCTTGTCGAGCTTGGTGGCGGACGGATCTTGGCGCGGGTCGGCCGTGTAGACCCCGTCGACGCCGTTCTTGCCCACCAGCAAGACCTCGCACCTCGTCTCCAGCGCGCGCTGCACGGCGACGGTGTCGGTGGAGAAGTACGGCATGCCGGCACCGGCTCCGAAGATGACCACACGGCCCTTCTCGAGGTGTCGGATGGCGCGGCGGGGGATGTAGGGCTCGGCCACCTGGCCCATCGTGATGGCGGTCTGCACGCGCGTCTCGATACCCTGTTTCTCGAGGTAGTCCTGCAGGGCGAGACAGTTCATCACGATGCCGAGCATGCCCATGTAGTCGGCGCGCGCTCGGTCCATCCCGCGCTGCTGCAGCTCGGCGCCTCGGAAGAAGTTCCCACCGCCGAGAACGATGGCGATCTGGGCCCCAGCCCGCACGACCTGGGCGACCTCGCGAGCGACCTGCTGGACAACGTCAGGGTCGATACCGACCCGACCGCCGCCGAAGACCTGGCCGGAGAGCTTGAGCAGCACCCGCTTGTACAGCAGCGAGGCCGGCTCGCTGAGTGGCTCTTGCAGTTCCACGACTCCGGCCTCCTGGTCGCCTGGGCAGCTCGTCCGACTATTGCAGATCTTGCCCTACGCCTGGCCGACCTCGAAACGGGCGAAGCGCCTGACGCCCACCCCGGCCTCGTCGAGCACCGCCTTGACGGTCTTCTTGTTGTCCTGCACGGAGCTCTGCTCGAGCAGCACGACGTCCTTGAAGAACCCGTTGAGCCGACCCTCGACGATCTTGGGAAGCGCCTGCTCGGGCTTGCCCTCCTCGCGGGCGGTGGCGGCGGCGATCTCGCGCTCCTTCTCGACCAGGTCGGCGGGGACCTCGTCGCGGGACACGAACTGCGGACGCATCGCCGCAATCTGCATGGCGGCGCCACGCGCGGCAGCCTCGTCGTCGCCGTCGAAGGCAACGAGGACGCCGACGGCCGGCGGGAGGTCGCTGGCCCGGCGGTGCATGTACGCGGTCGCGTTGCCGTCGAAGTAGGCCACTCGGCCGAGCTCGAGCTTCTCACCGATCACCGCAGCCATCGCCTCGACCGCCTCGGCGACGGTCTTGCCGTTGTAGAGCTCGACAGCCTTGAGTGCGTCGGCGTCGGCGGCCTGCGCCCGCTCGGCCGCGGCCACGATGTCGTTGCCCAAGGCGATGAAGCCGTCGGACTTGGCGACGAAGTCGGTCTCGCAATTCAGCTCGACCAGCGCGCCGCCGGAGGTGGCCACCAAGCCGGCGGACGCGGTTCGCTCGGCGCCACGTTTGGCGGCCTTCGCGGCCCCCTTGACGCGCAGCACCTCGACAGCCTTGTCGAAGTCGCCGGCTGCCTCTTCGAGCGCCTTCTTGGAGTCCATCATGCCCGCGCCGGTAGCGTCGCGGAGCTGCTTGACATCAGCGGCGGTGATAGCCATGTCTATCCGTCCCCTCGGGAGGTGTCGGTTCTGTACGCCGCCGCCGGGTGAGGCGGCCAGACGTCGCACAGGGATTCAGTTGTTGGCGGTCACGCCGGATTGTCGGCCTCGCCCGGAGGCGCCTCGTCCTCGGTGTCGCCGGTGGGCGCCTCATCGTCGGGCTCGCCGACCGGAGGTCGGGTGGCGCTTTCTGCCAGCGCCTCGGTCGCGGCAGCCTCGGCGCTCTCGGTCGCGGCCGGGGCGTCCCCGACCTCGACAGGCTCGGTCGCCGCTGTCGGCGCGCCCGGCGTATCGGCGGTCTCGGTCGCTGCCGGGGGCTCGGCGGTTTCGGCGATCGACGTGCGGGCCGGGGTATCGGCCGCCACGGCGGCGCCGTCGGTGGACTCGGCGGCAGCCTTGTCGGCCTCTCCGCCGAGCAACTCCCGCTCCCACTCGGCCAACGGCTCTTCGGCGCCCAGTTCCTCACCGGTCGCCTCCTGGCCGCTCTTGATGCCGGCCCGGGTCATCAGCCCGTCGGCGACGGCATCGGCGACCACTCGGGTCAGCAGCGTGATCGACCGGATGGCGTCGTCGTTGCCGGGGATCGGGTAGTCGACCCGGTCGGGGTCGCAGTTGCTGTCGAGGATGGCGATGATGGGGATGCCGAGCTTGCGGGCCTCGTCGACCGCCAGGTGCTCCTTGTTGGTGTCGACGATCCACACGGCGGCCGGGACCCGGCCCATGTCGCGGATACCCCCGAGGCTGCGCTCGAGCTTGTCCTTCTCGCGCCGCAGCTGCAAGAGCTCCTTTTTGGTGCGGCTGGAGCCGGCCACGTCGTCGAAGTCGATCTCCTCCAGCTCCTTCATGCGCTGGATGCGCAGGTGCACTGTCTGGAAGTTGGTGAGCATGCCGCCGAGCCAACGCTGGTTGACGTAGGGCATGCCGACGCGCTTGGCCTGCTCGGAGATCGCCTCTTGGGCCTGCTTCTTGGTGCCGACGAACAGCACGCCGCCACCGGAGGCGACCGCCCTCTTGATAAAGGCGTAGCTGCGGTCGATGTAGGTGAGCGATTGCTGCAGGTCGATGATGTAGATGCCGTTGCGCTCGGTCATGATGAATCGCTTCATCTTGGGGTTCCATCGACGGGTTTGGTGCCCGAAGTGGACGCCGCTCTCGAGCAGCTGGCGCATGGTCACGACGGCCATGTCCGGTGTCCTCCTAGGGTGCTCG
>JACCUS010000088.1 GCA_013811715.1 Nocardioidaceae bacterium | reverse complement strand
GCGGTGACGTCAACGTCCGCCGGCTGCGACGGGTCGATCCTGAGGACCGTGATCGTGCTGGTCGCGGAGGCGGCGGCCGGGTGCTGGACTAGGGTGCACTCCAACAGCGGCTCATCGATCCTTCCCGAGCCCCGGCCGGTTGCGGGAAGCCAGTCCTGCGCGGTGGACTCGCGGACCATGCGACGGTTCTCTGCTCGCGCCTCGACGGGGCTGCGCGTCCGGGTCGGGTGAACGAAGTCGAACGCCGGCGTGGACGAGACGACCACCCGGACGCTCCCGTCGTGTTCCCGAGCGGAGATCATCGACCCCTCGACGCTTCGGGTGTCGACGACGAAGGGCCGAGCCGGGTCCGCCACGTCGACTGTGGTCATCGTCGTGCGGGGGGTGCTCCACTGACCGATGCGGGCAGGTGCGCGTACGTCGGAGAGGATGACCGGCTCCGGAGAGTGACCGAAGCCCGGGTTGAGAAGGAGTGCCCTGTCGCCCACGAGCAGGAGTTCAGTCGCCCGTTGTCGCATGGTGAGATCCAACCGCCCGACCTCTACGGGCTCGTCGCCTGTGACGTCGTACACCACCAGCTCGTCGTTGCGCAGCACCACGGCGATCAGGCCGTTCGTCTTGGCGAGGTCTGGCTCGTCGACGCCCTGCTCCTGCACGTTCGTGCCGGTCGCGCCGTTTTGGACGGCTCCCTCCGGACCTCCCGCCGAAGCAGGCACCGGGGCCCGTGCATCTTCCATCGCCATGACCTGCCCGCCGTAGTACTGAGGGGTGTCCATCCCCCAGGGGGTGACCCGGGGCAGGGCGGCATCGACGTACCACTGGCGAAGCTTGCCGCAGTCCTCGAACGGAGTCAGCTCACCGGCGGCGGCGGCTGGAGGGCTCGTGGCCGGGTGTAGCGCAAGCAGCGAGACCGCTGCCACGGCGCTGCACAGTAAACCGACTCCCGCCGCCCTACTACGCGCTGATCCTGTTTGCATGACGCCTCCCGAACTCGGCTGTCCCGATGAGACGCAGCATCGACGGGAACGGTTCCACCGACTTGTCAGAACGACAACATGCCCATCGGGCGGTGGGACTGAGCCAACTCAGAATCGGCGAGAGCGGGTCGAGCGGCCGCGGAGCACGACACCCAGGCCGAGGGACCGCTCGCTGCGCAGGTGGATGTTCAGCAACAGCCCGACCGCCATCAGCGACGCGAACATCGAGGTGCCGCCGTAGGAGACCAGAGGCAGCGGAACCCCGGTGACCGGCATGATGCCCAGGCACATCCCGATGTTCTGAAACGACTGGAACCCGAACCAGCACACGACTCCGGCGCCGGCGAGGCGCCCGAACATGTCGTCGGACCGGCGGGCGATCCGCACCGCCCTCCACAACAGGACCAAGAAGAGGCCGATCACCGCCCCCGCCCCCACCAGGCCCAGCTCCTCCCCCGCGACGGTGAACACGAAGTCCGTGTGCTGCTCGGGCACGAAGCCCGACTGGGTCTGCGAGCCCTCGAACAGCCCCTGCCCGAACAGGCCGCCGTTCCCGACGGCGATCCGGGCCTGCGTCGTGTTGTAGCCGGCGCCACGCGGGTCGAGGGTGGGATCGATGAACGCCTGGAAGCGCAGCAGCTGGTAGCCCTCGAGCACCCCAAATCTGACCGCGGCCACGGCGCCACCCACCGCCAACGCCACCAGCCCGAACAGCCACCGCCTGGGCGCGGCCGCCACCCCCAGCAAGCCGAACACCGTCGCGCCCAGCACGAGCATCGTGCCCAGGTCGGGCTGCGCGAGGATCAGCCCGGCCGGGATCGCGGCGATCGCCAGCGCGCTCACGACGTCCCAGTCCCGCAGCGTCGCGCGGTCGGGGCCGCTCTCGGTCTTCTCGGCCAGCAGCAGCGCCATGCCCGCGACCACTCCGAGCTTGGCGAACTCAGCCGGCTGGATGGAGGTGCTTCCGAGCATGATCCACGACCTGGACCCGTTGATGACCGTGCCCATGGGTGACAGCACCAGGGCGAGACCGACGACGCCGGCCAGGTAGACGACCGGTGCCCAGATCCGCACCCAGCGGTGGTCGGTTGCCGCGATGAGCCCGGCCAACACCAGCCCGACAGCGATGTTGGTGACGTGCTTGGTCACGAGGAGGTTGCTGTCACCGCCCGTCAACGACTCGTTGTTGGCCGTGGCAGACCACACCAGCAGGCTACCGATGACCAGCAGGGCCAGGCCGGACGTGACGACCAGCCAGTCCATCCGCATCCACGCCGTCCGGCTGTCGGTGGCGTGGATGCGCCGGGAAGTGCGGGTCGTGATGACCGCGGAGTTGGCGACCATCTAGCGTCGCCTCAGCACCGGCGCGGTGATCTGCCCGTCGCGATGGAACACGGGCAGCTCGGTGGGCGGGTGCGCGCCCGGCTGCACCGCCTCGTCGATGTGCACCTTCTCGCCACGGATGCCGTAGAGGGACTCCCAGATCCTGCGTACCGACGGTCCGGACGTGCCCGACCCGGTCCCACCCTGGGACACCATCATCACGACGACATACTGCTCGTTGTACGACGCCAGCCACGACGTCGACTGCTTCCCGTAGACCTCGGCACTTCCGGTCTTGGAGCGGATCCGCACCCGGTCGAGCGGGAAGTCGACGAACCGCCACGCCGACGTGCCGGTGCGGGTGGTCCCGATCAGGGCCGTGTCGATGTAGCGCAGGATCTTCTTGGGCACCGGGACGGTGGAGGCCCGCTGCGGCCTGATCTTCTTGATCACCTCCCCTGAGGGTGACACGATCGCCTTGCCGATGCGCGGTTTCCACAGTGTTCCGCCGTTGGAGAGTGCGGCGTAGGCGGTCGCCAGCTGCAGCGGCGTGATGATCGTGTCGCCCTGCCCGATCGAGAAGTTGACCGCGTCGCCGGCCCGGTAGGCATACCCGTCGATGCAGAACTCACGCGCGAAGACGTGCACGAAGTCGTCGCCCTTCTCCTTGCCGAGCTTGCAGTAGTAGTCCTTGTTGGCTTTCCAGTAGCTCAGCTTCCACCTCCGGTCGGCGATGCGTCCGGTCGCCTCCCCCGGGAGGTCGACGCCAGTGGTCTCTCCGAAACCGAACGCCTCCGCCATGTCGACCAACGGGTCGGGGGTGTTCACGTCGTCCGCGTCCGCACCGGTGGCGACCCAGAGTCCGTAGCCGAGACGGTAGAAGAAGGTGTTGCACGAGACCTGCAGCGCCGTGGGGAAGTCGATGTAGCCGTAGGCGCCCGACTCGTAGTTCTTGAAGGCCCGGTCTCCGACCTGGAAGTACGACGAGCAGTCCAGCCGGGTGCTCTGCGAGTAGCGCTTGGTGGTCAGCGCGCCCGCCGCCACGAAGGGCTTGAAGGTCGAGCCCGGCGCGAACTGCCCCTGGGTGGCGCGGGAGAGCAGTGGCGTCCCGCTCCGCTGGCTGTAGAGGCGCTCGAGGTCGCCCTGGGTGATCCCTCCCGACCAGACGTCTGGGTCGTAGCTGGGGTAACTGGCCATCGCCACCAGGCGGCCGGTGGTGGCGTCCATGACCACGACCGACCCGGAGTCGGCCTCGTACTTGCGCCCGGTCACCGGGTCGACCACCTTGCGCGTCTTGAGGATCGTGCTCTCCAGCTCCCGCTCGACCACCGACTGGACCTTGGCGTCGATGGTCGTGACGAGCGTGTCGCCGGGCTGCGGCCCGGTGACGCCGTACTCACCCAGCACCCGGCCCATCGAGTCGACGGAGACCTCCCGGACGCCGGCGACACCGCGCAGGTAGCTGTCGTAGGAGTCCTCCAGCCCCGACCGTCCGACGTTGGAGAGCGGGCTTAGCGCGTTGTCGCCGGACTCCTCCGCCGCGTCGAGCTCGTCCTCGGTGACGGGCGAGACGTAGCCGAGCAGGTGCGCGGCGTTGATGCCGTACGGCGACGGGTAGGCCCTGACCTTGCGGGCCTCGGCGGTGACACCCGGATAGTCCTCGGACTGTTCGAGGATCGAGGCGGCCAGCGACTGCGAGACGTCGTCGGCCACCGGCACCGGCGCATACTGCGAGCCGTTCCAGCAGATTGGCGGCTCGGCCGCCCCCGGCTCGCCACAGAGCCTGGTACGTCGTTCGAGCTCGTCCGCCGGCAGCCCCAGGGTGTCGGCGAGGCGGGCCATGGCGGCCCGCCGGGCCGGCCGCTCGAGCCTGTCCAACAAGAAGCGGTCGACGGTGATGACCCACGAGGTGCGGTTGGCCACCAGCGGGCGACCCTGGGAGTCGACGATCAGCCCGCGAGGCGCCGAGATCTCGACGGCGCGCACCGCGTTCTCCTCGGCGGCAGCCTGGTAGGTCTCGGCACCGACCACCTGCAGGTACCACAGGCGCGCGAACAGCGTCATGAACAGCGACAGCACCATCATCTGGACGACGAACAGTCGCAGTCGGGAGCGGGCCCTCAACATGGTCGGGTCACCAGCGTTCCTTCGGCTCGAGCTGACGGAGGAGCAGCACGACGAGGGGGATGACCAACGGCGTCAACATCACGTCGTACAACACCGCCAGCGGTACGACGTCGAACGCCGAGGCAACGGTGACACCGGAGTCTTGCAGGACCAGGCCGGTCAGTGCGAAGACCGACGTGCCGACGAAGGCGCCGGCCGCGACCATCACCACGGTGCCGACGACCGACCCCTCGCTGTCCCGCTTGACGAGGCCGGTGAGATAGCCGGCCAACACGAACGAGAGCGCCCACCGGCCGGCCGTGTGATCGGCCGGCGGCGCCAGATCGAGCACCAATCCGGCGGCGAAGCCCACCAGGGCGCCATAACCGGCACCCCGCACCAGGGCGGCGGCTATCACGATGAGCAGCGCGAGGTCGGGGACGACCCCGTTCAACGAGAAATGGCTGAAGACCGTGATCTGCAGCGTCACCGTCAACACGATCAGGACCGCAAGGGCGGCAACGCGGAGGGCGGCTCTCACGGCGTGCCCCCCTGAGCAAGCCCGGTCGCCGGCTCGGACTCGCTGGTGACCACCGCCACGATGTCGAGAGAGGAGAAGTCGACGAACGGGTCGACCTGGGCCGTCTCGGTGAGCTCGGCCGGGGACGAGCGGACGCTGACGACGCTGCCGATCGGCACACCGGCCAGGTAGGGCGCCTGGTTGCGCGAGCCCCACGTCACCACGGTGTCGCCGATCCACGGAGAGATCGTGTGGTCGACCAGGCTGAGCTCGAGCGTGGAGTTTCCACTGATCTGGCCGTCGCCGTCGAGGAAGCCCAGCTCCATCGACTCCCCGAGCCGGCCGCCGACCGTCGACTCGCTGTCGATGATCAACAAGATCGTGGCGCTCGACGCAGCGGCGGCGATGACTCGACCGACCAGGCCGTCGGCGTTGATCACGGTCAGGTCGGGGACGACTCCGTCCTCTCTTCCCGCGTCGATCGTGACGGTTCGTGAGAACGACTGGGCCGGCCCGAGCCCGATCACCTGGGCCGGCACTACCGCGAAACCGGACGTGTCGGCGAGCTCGGCGATGCCGGCTACCTCGTCGTCTCGATTGGCGTTGGCGTCCGCTGCTCGAAGTTGGGTGGCGAGATCGTCTCTCTCGGCCTGCAGGGCGGCATTCTCCTGGCGCAGCTCCGTCACGTCGGCGAAGTGCCCGGGAAGGTCGGTGACCGGCTCCAAGCCCGCTGCGGCCGCGTCTTGGACCGGCCCGAGAACCGACCCCATCGCCGTACGCAGTGGGTCGATCGGCGAGTCGGAGGTCTCATGCCGGGCGTCGAAGGTGATGATCGTGACCGACGCGAGGACAAGCAGTCCGAGGAGGGCGCGGGAGCGTCCGGGGTAGTGGTCCACGCCCTACCGCCTGGGCTCGGCGACCAGCACCTGGTGCAGCGCTTCGAACTCCTCGACGCACTTGCCGGCGCCGAGCGCGACTGAGTCCAGTGGCCCTTCGGCGACGTGAGCCGGCATGCCGGTCTCGTGCCGGACTCGCTCGTCGAGCCCACGCAGCAACGCGCCACCGCCGGTAAGCACCACGCCGCGGTCCATGATGTCCCCCGCCAGCTCCGGTGGGGTTTTGTCGAGGGTGCTGCGTATCGAGTCGATGATCGCGCCGAGCGGCTCCTCGAGCGCCTGCCGCACCTCGGCGGTGGAGACTACGACGTTGCGCGGCAGGCCGCTGACCATGTCGCGGCCCCGGATCTCCGCCTCGGGCTCGTCGGGGAGGGGGAACGCGGAACCCAAGGCGATCTTGATCTCCTCGGCCGTGCGCTCCCCCAACATCAGCGAGTACTCCTTCTTCATCCAGCTCATGATCGCCTGGTCGATCTCATCTCCCGCAGTGCGGATCGACTGGCTGGTCACAATGCCGCCGAGGCTGATCACGGCGACCTCGGTGGTGCCGCCGCCGATGTCGACGACCATGTTCCCGGTGGCCTCGTGCACGGGGAGCCCGGCCCCGATCGCCGCCGCCATCGGCTCCTCGATGATGTAGACGCGGCGGGCGCCGGCCTGATAGCCAGCCTCCTTGACCGCCCGCTGCTCGACCGCGGTGATGCCTGAAGGAACGCAGATCACCAGCCGCGGTTTGGCGAAGTAGCGACGCCGGTGGACGCGCTGAATGAAGAAGCGCAGCATCTGTTCGGTTGCCTCGAAGTCGGCGATCACGCCGTCGCGGAGCGGGCGAATGGCGGTGATGCTGTCTGGGGTGCGGCCGATCATCCGCTTGGCCTCGGTGCCGACGGCGAGGATCTCGCGCGTCTGGGCGTTCATCGCCACCACGGAGGGCTCGTTGAGCATGACGCCGCGACCGCGCACATAGACCAAAGTGTTTGCGGTGCCGAGATCCACCGCCATGTCGCGGCCGATGATGCTGTTGGCCATCTGGTAGCCCTAGCCCCTTGAAAAATCCGTCTGCTGCGGCTGCTCGCTCGCCCGGGAGAAGCCTACGCCTGTGCGTGACCAGGGTAGGTCGGCGTGTCGCGATTGTTAGCCGCGACACTTCGGTCGACCGTCCGATTTCGGGCGCGACGCGTCAGAAGTCGACTGAACCGATGGGCGCCCGGTCGGCCTGCATGGCCATCGACAGCTCACGCACCGCGCCGGGCCGCAGCTCCTCGACCAGACCCTGGTGGGCTTGGGAAGCCACTGTCCGGGCGCCGAGATAGGCCGCGCCGAGAGCGTGGACGGGGAGCCGCAGGTCGGCGTCGGTGGAGGCGGCCACGGACTCGACGCTCGTCGTACCGGAGGTCTGCACGCTCAGCCGCCACTTCCGCTGGTTCCAGGGACACTCGGCGTCGACCACGTCGAGCACCAGCTCGCACGGCTGGGCGTAGCCACGCGCGGCCAGTGCCGTGTCGAGGTCGACCAGCCGCAGCCACAGGCTGTCGTAAGCCTTGACCTGGCTCGCCCGCGGGCCACCGGCCCACCAGATGAGGGGGTCGTCCATGCTGCGACCGCGGATCTCGGTGGCGGCGGTGAGGTCGAAGTCGACCAGCCGGCGGGCCAGCGCCAGCAGCGTCGCCGGGTCGGCAGCGGCGAGCTCAGAGACGGAGACCTTGCCCTGTGGCCTGCCGTTCTCCCAGTTCGGTTTGCGGTTGAACAGCGCGTAGCCGGTCGTCTCGCCGTCGACGCTGGCGAACAGCACCTGCGTGGGCTCGCGGCCCTTGCGCTGGGCCGCGATGTCCACGTGCATCGGCCTGGCCATCGTGTCCGGGCGCGCTACGGCTCCGAGCGAGGTGGCGGCGCAACGCAGGTGCGCCTCGTGCAGCCGGGTGGCAGCCTCGTCGCAGTCGGCGGCCACGAACCGGGTCTCGACGCGGGCGGCCGCATCGTCGAGCGCCGGTGCGGCGAAGTCGGCGCCGCGCCCGAGGTCGAGGACTGCCTCGACGGAGGCGACGCCGTACCCGAAGCGGCCGTAGATCGCCACCTCCGCGGCGAGTAGCCCACCGATCGGCGCGGCCCCGGACTCGTGCAGGTCGGCGAGGTGATGCCGGAGCATCGCGCTCATCACGCCCCGACGGCGGTGGTCGGGGTGCACGGCCACCCACGAGAGCCCGGCCATCGGCACCTGGGTGAGGTCGCCGGGCGCCCCGCCGGGCACGGTGACCTGCATGTCGAACGAGGTGTAGACGCCGGCAAGGTCGGCACCTTCGCGGGTGGCGCCGAACGTGCGGCGCCAGTCCAGAACCGCCGTGTGCACCTCTGGGCTTCCCGCCCCTGGTTCGAAGAAGAAGGCCGAGAGGAGGACGTTGAGGGTCCGTTGCGCGTCTGCCGCCTGGAGCGGCACGATCCCGACCGGCTGCTGGTTGGCGGAGAGGTGTTCAGATGGCATGCGACCAGACTTCACGTGCGGGCCGGACGGCGCAAACGGGTTTCGACCGGGGCCTACACGGCAAGTACACAGTGTGCAAGGCAGATTTGCCTTGTTTACAAGGCGTTTGGCTTGTAAACAAGGCAAACATCACAGAAGACCGGGCGCCGCTGACTCGTCTGCCGAAGCGGCGGGCGACCTCCCGACAGACCAGCCGCTGCCGAACCGGTCAACGGCGGCGGGCGCGGAAGGCGGCGGCCTTGGTGCGGCTCTGGCAGGCCGTCGAGCAGAACCTCTTCGCGTGGTTGCGGGAGGTGTCGACGTACACCCGGTCGCATCTCTTCGCCACGCAAACGCCGACGCGGCCGGCGAAGTCACTGCCGATCGCCAAGGCCAGACCGGTCGCGCAGCCCGCGGCCCAGCCGACGACGAGCGAGTCGTCGCTGCCGTGGAAGTGCATGCTCCACTCCCCGGGCCGGTGGCTGTCGAGCTGTGGTCGTGCCCCGGTCTCGCGCATCAGCCGGTTGACCACCCCGGCGGCCTCGGAGAGGTCGCCGGCTTCGACCTGCTCGAAGACCAGCCGCAACGTCGCGGCGAGCCCAGCGAAGGCCGCGAGGTCTGCGGCGTCGACGGTGGGGCGTCCAGCGGCTTCGCTGAACAGCACGTCCGCGATGATCTCGCGCTGGTGCGCCTCATCCGGCGCCTCGTAACGGCGGCCCCTCTCCTGGCCGGGCGAGAGGGCGTTGACCAGACCCGCGGCCGCCGTGGACACCGCGATGACGTGACTGTCGAAGTCCATTTGACCAGTCAATCACCCCTGTCTAGGCTGCGTACCTGACTATACCGTTTACGCCAGTCATTCAGGCTTGAGAGGGCGAGTTGAGCAGCGATCTCGGCACCGGCTCACGCCGGCGTCCGCCGGCCGGCTGGCGACGGATGCCGCGAGTCGTCTGGCTGCTGGTGGCGGCGCGTTCGGTCAACCGGCTGGGTGCGTTCACGCTGCCGTTCCTGACCGTGCTGCTGACGCAGAGCTTCGGCGCCTCGGTCGGGCAGGCAGGGCTGGTGATGGCCCTGTTCGGCCTCGCCACGATCCCCTCCCGGCTGTTCGGCGGCTGGCTCGCCGACCACCTCGGTCGACGTACGACGATCGTTGCCGGCCTGGTCGGGTGCGCCGCAGGCCAGCTGCTGGTCGCCGGCGCCACTGATGTGAGACAGGCGGCGGGAGCGGCGGTCCTGCTCGGGTTGGCGTTCGAGATCTACGAATCGCCCAGCCAGGCGATGATCGCGGACGTGGTCGACGGCCCCGATCGACCCGCCGCATACGGCCTGATGGCGTCCGGGCTCGCCCTGGCCGGGATGGCGGCGGGGCTGATGGCCGTGGCCCTCGGTCAGGTCGACCTGCGCCTGCTCTTCGTGGCGGACGCCGTGAGCTGTCTGTTGTGCGCGCTGCTGGTGCGGCTGACGCTCCCGGGAGGCAGACCCACCGCGGATGCCTCCGACGGCACGGCGAGCCGGAGTCCCTGGCGGGATCGGTTGCTGCTAGCGCTGCTCGCCACCGGGACCGGCTTCGCCGTCGTCTACCTGCAGCTCGTCGTGACCCTCCCGCTGACCCTCCTCGACCGCGGGCTCGGCGCCCACCAGCTGGGGCTTCTGCTGACCGTTTCCGCGGCGACGATCGTGGTCGGCCAACCCCTGCTGAGTACGTCGCTGCTGCGTCGGCACGACCCGACGACCGCGCTGGCCGGCGGATACGTGCTGCTCGGCCTCGGTCTCGCTGCCTACGGCTTCGTCGACTCTGTCGTCGGCTTCGTGCTGGCCACCGTCGTGTCTAGCCTGGGCGACCTGGTCCTGCTCGGCCGAGCTCAGGCCGTGGTCGCCGACCTCGCCCCGACCGCCGCACGGGGGCGCTATCTGGCGGTGTACGGCGTCAGCTGGGGCGTCGCGGCGGTCGTGGGGCCGCTGCTCGGGACGACGCTCTTCGACCGGGCCGGTGCCACCACGCTGTGGCTGGGCTGTGCCGTGCTCTGCTCGACACTCGCAGTGGGGCAACTGCTGCTCAGGCGGCCCCTCGCACAAAGATGCGACGCCCGGCACGCCATGCCGGGCTGACCGTCGCCGCCTGGCCGCGGCGTACGAACCCCCCAGAGCGAGGAAGCTGTCCCAACCGGCGGGCGGCTCCCCAGGCGGTGTCGAGTCGAGATGCGTGAGAATGCTGTGCTGGCTCAACGAATCAGCATTCTCAAGCATCTCGCGGCATACCGCCCAGCCCGTCCGCGATTTGCGGGAATGTCGGAGCTTCCCGCGGCGTGTCGACAGCAACTTTCCCGCAACTCCGGGGAGGCGGGGGTCGGGGTGGCGGGACGGGTCTGCGGCGCAGATGCTGTCACGGGACCCGGGCCACGTGGATTGTCGCGCCGCGGTCGAGGACGATTCCGCCGTCGGCCCGCATCCGGTCCAGCTCGGCCAAGGCGCGACGCCGGAGCTCGGTGGCGTCCTCGTGGTCCAGCGACTCCACGAAGCCCGCGAACCCGTGCGACATCTGGAAGTCCCAGAGCCGCAGCGGCGACTCGACCGGCAGGTGCACCTCGACATGCTCCTCGTGTACGTCGACGAACCCCGCCGCCCGCAACGCCACGGCCACATCCAGCGGCCGCCCGAATGGTTCACCTGTGCTTACTCGGGCTTCGTACTCGGCGACCAGCGCGTTGAAGCGGTCCCACCGGCCGCCGTCCTCGTACGGGCCGGGCATCGTCACGGCCACGACTCCGCCGGGCCGCAGCACTCGGCGTACCTCCGACAATGCCGCAGCCGGGTTGTCGACGAGGTGGATGACAAACGCGCCGACCGCGATGTCGAAGGAGTCCGTCGGGAAGTCCAGGCTCTCGGCGTCCATGACGCGAGCGACGACGTCGGGATGCTCCCGCCAGAGCAGTTCGACCATGTGCGGTGCGGCATCAACAGCAGTGACCCGACAACCGCTGCTCACGGCGGCCGCGGACACCGCGCCACGTCCCGCCCCGACGTCGAGCAGCTCTGAAGCAGGCGCCGGATCGAGCACGGCGACGATCTCCCGCCCGAAGGACGAGAAGAACGGCAACAGCTCGTCGTAGCCCGGAGCAAGACGATCGAACAGGTCGGCGGATCGCATGCGATGCGAGCGTTCCAAACCACCGCCAGAGAGGCAACCGATTTCGGCGCGTTGCGCTTGTCGCGGGTCGGCCGGCTGCGGCAATGTGGAGCGGCAGGACCCGGACGCCGCCCGGGTGAGATGCTCGGAGGTGCTCGTGGAAGCAATCGAACCGGCCTATTCGACTACAGTCCTGCTGCTGATCGCCGCAGCCGCCGTCGCTCTGCTGCTCTTCTTGATCATGAAGGTCAAGCTGCACGCGTTCGTGTCCTTGGTTCTGGTGAGCGTGCTGACCGCGCTGGCGGCCGGCTTCCCGGTCGGTGACATCCCCGACGTGCTGCTGTTCGGTTTCGCCGACACCATCGGCTCCGTCGCGTTGCTGGTCGGGTTCGGTGTGATGATCGGCCGCCTGCTGGAGGTGACGGGCGGGGCCCAGGTGCTGGCCGACACGCTCATCAACCGTTTCGGTGAGAAGCGGGCGCCGTTCGCGCTGGGGGTCGCGGCCCTGCTGTTCGGCTTCCCGATCTTCTTCGACGCCGGACTGGTCGTCTTCTTGCCGATCATCTTGACGGTGGCACGTCGCTTCGGTGGCTCACTGCTGTTCTACGCGCTGCCGGCCGCCGGTGCCTTCGCGGCCATGCATGCGCTGGTGCCACCACACCCCGGTCCGGTGGCGGCCGCCGAGCTGCTTGGCGCCGACATCGGCTTCACCCTGCTCGTCGGTGTCCCGGTGGCAGTCGCGTCCTGGTACGTCGGCGTCATGCTCGTGACGCGGTTCCTCGGCGCCCGGTTCAACATCTCGGTGCCGGACGCGCTGTTCGGAGACGTGAACGACGGACGCGACGCCGATCGTCCGAAGCCTGGGCAAAGCGGTGGCGGTGACGGCGGCGGCACGACACTGACGCGTACGGCGCCTGCCTTCACGACGGTGCTCGGCATCCTCCTACTCCCGCTGGTGCTGATCTCCTTCAACACGGTGCTGGCGACGCTCATCACAGCCGGGACGCTGGAGGAGGGCCAGGGCTGGGTCGACTTCTTGATGCTGCTCGGCGAGACCACGGTGGCGCTGTTGATCACGGTCATCGCCGCCATCGTCGTACTCGGTCGGCCGCACGGGTCGATGGCCGACGTCAGCTCGATCCTCGACAAGGCATTGGGACCGATCTGCTCGATCATCTTGATCACCGGCGCGGGAGGCATGTTCGGCGGTGTCCTCGAGCTCAGCGGCATCGGGACTGCCCTCAGCGACTCGTTGTCCGACCTCGGCATGTCGCTGATCTTGCAGGCGTTCGTGATCTCCACGCTGCTGCGGGTCGCCCAGGGCTCGGCCACGGTGGCGTTAACAACGGCGTCTGGGCTGCTCGCACCCGCGGTGAAGGCCGCAGATCTCGGCGAGTTCCAGCTCACGCTGCTGGTGATGGCCATCGCGGCCGGCGCCACGGTGTTGTCGCACGTCAACGACTCGGGCTTCTGGCTGGTCAGCCGCTTCTTCGGGATGGACGAGAAGACCACGCTGAAGACCTGGACCGTGATGGAGACGACGCTAGGGCTCAGCGCCTTCGTGATCGCCCTCGGACTGTGGGCGGTGGTTTGACGAAAACTGCAGGCCACATCGTCGTGATGGGCGTCGCTGGGGTCGGCAAGACCACCGTGGCAGAGCGGCTCGTGGCCGAGCTCGAGCTCGTTTTCGCCGAGGGCGACGACTACCACCCGCCGGCCAACGTCGAGAAGATGTCGTCTGGCGAGGCACTCACCGACGAGGACCGCTGGCCATGGCTGGAGGAGCTCGCGGGCTGGACCAGGGAGCGCGGCGCTGCCGGTCAGTCGACCGTCCTCACCTGCTCGGCGCTGCGAAAGGTCTATCGTGACGTGCTGCGCAAGGCAGATCCGGACACCTTCTTCATCCACCTGTCCGGCGACCAGGATCTGCTCCGGGAGCGGATGGAGTCGCGCCAGCACTACATGCCCGTCTCCCTGCTGAGGTCTCAGTTCGACACCCTCGAGCCGCTCGACCCGGGTGAGTCCGGGGTCACGATCGACGTGACACAGACGATCGACGAGGTGGTCGACGAGGCTGTGGCCGCCGCCCGCTCGGCGCTGCCTTGAGGGTGTCCCCGACCGGCCGACGAGAGCCCATAGTCTGGGCCAATGAGCGAACACCCCGACTCCGTCTCCGCCTCCAGCACGCCGGCCGACGTCCTCGCCCAGTGGCATGATGCGGTCAACGCCGGCGACATCGAGCAGGTGGTCCTGCTGTGCTCGGAGGACGTGGCTGTGCAAGGGCCCCGCGGGGTCGGCCACGGCCACGACCTCCTCAGAACCTGGCTCACCCGCTCGGGTATCCGGCTCGATCCGCAAGCGGAGTTTCGGGAGGTCGAGGGTCGCTTCGTCGTACCCGAGATCGCTCGTTGGACCGCCGCCGAGGCCCCCGACGGTTCTCCCGTGGCGCCCACTGACACCTGGTGCGTCTTCACCGTCGGCAACGGGCTGGTGACGTCGATCGCCCGCTTCGAGACGCTCGAAGACGTGCCGTCGCTCTAGCGGGCTACCCCCGCTAGCCGGCCGGAGAGGCGTCCAGGGCAGGGAACCAGAGGGCGATCTCACGCTTCGCCGAGTCCGCCGAGTCGGAGCCGTGCACGAGGTTCTCCCGGTTGGAGAGGCTGTGGTCGCCCCGAATCGTCCCCGGCGCCGCCTTGCGGCCATCGGTGGCGCCGTTGATCGCGCGGACGACCTCGACCGCCTCATCGCCCTCCAACACGGCCGCGACCAGCGGGCCGCTGGTGACGAAGTCGCGCAGCGGAGGGTAGAAGTCCCGCTCGACATGCTCGGCGTAGTGCTGATCTGCGAACTCGGCCGTGATAGTGCGCTGGTCCATCGCCACGATCGTCAGCCCCTTGGCCTCGAACCGGGCGAGCACATTCCCAACCAGCCCACGCCGTACGGTGTCGGGCTTGAGTACGAGGAGCGTCCGCTGGACCATGCCGAGCAGCCTAGCCACTGGAGGGGACTGCGACTCAGTGGCCCGACGTCGATCGGTCGGCGCTTTCGATCTCGATCTTTCGGCCGAGCAGGTAGGCCGCGCTCCACAGCGCCCCGAACGCCACCCCCAGCACGAACATCACCGGTACGAAGAACCCCAGGGCCAGCGCCGCCACCTGTAACACGAACCCCAAAAAGTAGGCCCACTCCGACCGCAGCAGACCGGCGATCACGACGGCCGCCACCGCCAGCCCGAGCCCCATCACCAGACCGGCGGGCGTGGAGACTCCCTCGACCTGGATGAGGACCGGCGTGACCAGCCCGAGCACGATGGACTCGAATCCCAGCACCGAGGCGCACATCGTCCGCCGAGGCGAACGCATCAGCGGCTGCCTCCCAGCAACATCCGGGCCTCACCGGCCGTGATGACCGAGCCGGTCACCAGCACGCCGCCGCTGCCGACGCCGATCCCCTCGGAGTCGGGCGCCTCCGCGAGCCCCACCGCCCTCTCGATGGCGTCGTCGAGCCGTGGGACCACCTCGACCCGGTCCGACCCGAAGATCCCCCGCGCCACCTCGGCCAACTCCTCCGCCGGCATCGAGCGGTGCGTCGAGTTCTGCGTACACACGATCGTCGCCAACACCGGCTCGAACGCCTCGAGCACGCCCTCGACGTCCTTGTCGGCCATCACCCCGACGACGCCGATGAGTGGTGCGAACGAGAATGCCTCTCGAACCGTCTCGGCGCTCGCGCGGGCACCGTGTGGGTTGTGCGCGGCGTCGAGGACGATCGCGGGTGAGCGTCGGACGACCTCCATCCTCGCCGGTGAGACCACCTGCCCGAGCGCCTCCCGTACGACCTCCACATCGAGCCCTCCGTCGAGCGCCCTGCCTCCGGCGAACGCCTCCGCGGCGGCGATGGCGCAGGCCGCGTTGTGCGCCTGGTGGGGACCGTGGAGGGGCACGAAGACGTCGTCGTACGTCGCTCCCAGGCCCTGGAAGGTGACCAGCTGACCGCCGACCCCCGCCTTGCGGCGCAGGACTCCGAATTCCAGACCCTCTCGCGCGATGGTGGCCCCCATCTCGGCTGCCTGGCGCATCAGCACCT
>JACCUS010000033.1 GCA_013811715.1 Nocardioidaceae bacterium | reverse complement strand
GCGCGCGGTCGCCGGGCGTTGCTGCGGAGGCGGCGTCGGCACGCGATCCCCGAGGTCGGCGAGTTGGGCGCGGACCCGGCCGACGCGCGACGGGTGGCAGCCGGCGGCCGGGTGCAGAAATAGCCCGAGAGGGTCTTGTCTGACGGTGGTGGTTGAGGCAGGCTCGACCTACCGAGGAAGATCTCTCCAGAGCACGGAGGAAACCCATGGCCCTTCACCACTCCGAAGAAACGCATCAGATGCTGGTCGCTCGGATCCCCGACGCGACCGGACGACCTCTTCACGAGTGGTTCGGCCACATCGACAACGGGCCCGGCCTCCTCCGCTTCGACGATCGCGTGCGGTGGCTGCGCGACGAGTACGGTCTCGCCCACGGGCACGCAACGGCCATCGTGCATGAGCACGCCCTGAAGAAGGCGCACCGCTCGTTCGAGTAGCTCAGTAAGGCGGCCTGGCCCCCGGAGCAATCCGGAGGCCGTCTCTTGCTTGGGTAGTGATCAGCCGTCGCTTTGCAAGATGGCCAGGATCCGCAGCATGTTGATGTAGATCCAGATCAGTGTGACGGTGAGGCCGAAGGCCGCCCGCCACGACTCGCGCTCCGGCAGGCCGGCGGCGACGCCGCGCTCGACGAAGTCGAAGTCGAGGATCAGCATCAAGATGCCGATGCCCAGGCCGACGAAGCTCGTGATCAGACCGAGCGGGCCGAAGCCGGTGAAGCCGATCGCCTCGCCGAAGAAGCTCAGCGCGAAGTCGAGCATGATCACCGCGAAGAAGCCGAACATCGCGATCGTGACGTACTTGCGGAACTTGTCGGTGACCTGGATGTCGAAGAACTTGTACGCCGCCAGCGTGGCCACGAACGCGGCCGTCGTACCCAGCACCGCCCCGGGGACGACACCGTCGAACGCCGTCTCGTAGAACTCGCTGATCGCCCCCAGGAACAGCCCCTCCAGCGCGGCGTAAGCCACCACAAGCGCTGGGCTCACCTTGCGCATGAACGACACGGCGAACGACAGGCCGAGGCCGCCGAACGCGCCGATCAGCCAGGCGGGACCGAGGTACCGGTCGGGCATCAACACCCAGGTGGCAGCCGCCACACCGACCACGATGAGCAGCGTGATCGCGGTGCGGTTGACGACCGAGTCGATCGTCATCCGCTCCTCGACGTCCGTGGTCGGCCCGGACGGGTACTGCCACGTTGACGGGTCGCCGCCCTGCCGCGGCGGCGCCTGGCCGTAGCCCTGGTAGCCCTGGCCGCCGGCGGGGTAGCTCTGCTGGCCGTAACTCTGCCCGGCGCGGCCGCTGAAGCCCGCTGACCGCGCGAACACGGGGTTGTTGCTCTGCATGGCGATACGTCCTCCTCGACCCGACGCGGTGCCAGGCCACCTCTCAATCATACCGGGTGGTCGCCCTCATGGCCCCACTCCACCGCTCCACATGTTTGGACGAACCGACGTGCAAAGCCGCAAGTGGCAAGACGCGCTGGTGGCTCGCTAAGGTGTCGCCTTCCGATGTCGCCGTCGCGAGCGAGAGGTCGAAGATGAGCACCACGTACAACCCCGCCTATCCCGGACGAGTCCTGGCCGACTTCGTCCCGCATCGCCTCACCCGTGACGTAGCTCTCGTCGGCGTGGGCACGACGCTGATCGTCGTACTCGGTCAGGTCGCCGTCCCGCTGCCGTTCACGCCGGTCCCGTTGAGCCTCGGCACCCTCGCGGTGGTCCTCACGGGGGCAGCTTTGGGTCCGGTCCGGGCGGGTGCAGCCATGATGATCTACCTGGCCGCGGGCGTGGCCGGAGCGCCGTGGTTCGCCGAGCAGAAGTCCGGCTGGGAGTTCGCGTCGTTCGGCTACATCGTCGGGTTCTTCTTCGCCGCGCTCGTCGTCGGCCACCTCGCCCGGCGTGGCTTCGACCGGCGCCCGGTCCGCACGTTCGGGCTCATGATGCTGGGGACTACGGTCATCTACGCGTTCGGGTTGCCTTGGCTGATCTGGTTCCTCGGGGTAGGCCTGTACGACGGCCTGGCGCTCGGGGTCGTGCCCTTCCTCGTCGGTGACGCCCTCAAGGCGGCGCTGGCCGCCGGCCTGCTCCCGGGCGCCTGGAGGCTGTTGGAGCGCGTCGCGCCCCGGTGACGGTGCCATCTCGACTCGAACGCCGCACGGCTACTGAGACGTCAGCCCCGCCACGCCCCGAGTGCGTGAACGGGGTCGTGGTGGCGAGTTCGACGAAGCCGAGACGTTGGAGAATCGGTCGGCTGTCCGGGGAGGCGTCGACCTGAAGGTAGCGGCAGCCGCTGGCCGCTGCCACGGCAGCCCGGTGTGCCACCAGCGAGCGGAACACACCACGGCCCCGCCAGGCAGGCAATGTGCCGCCGCCCCACAGACTGGCGAAGCCGGTGCCGGGGTGGAACTCCACCCGTCCGGCGGCTATCGGAGTCTGCCCGGCAAAGGCGACCACGGCCGCGGCTGAGCTGGGCTCGCGCTCGAGCTCGAGCTCGGCCAGCAGGCTTCTGCCCACGGCGGAGTGATCTCCACCGAACACCTCGTCATGCACCGCCACGAGCGCCTCGGCGCCGTGCCTGTCGACGACTGCCAGCAGTTCCACACCGGCGGGCGGTGGCGCGTCGAGCGTGAGGTCTGAGATCTCGGCGACGAGCAGCGACTCGGCCGGCTCGGGTGTGAAACCGGCCGCGAGCAGCCGCGCGGGCAGGTCCGCTGGCAGGTCGTAGGAGTAGTGCTTCCACTCCCAGGGGCGAGACAGTTCCGCGAACCGGCTGACCTGCGCGGCGATGACAGCGTCGGCGCTGACTTGGTCCAGATCGCTCCAGGTCACCCCTGTCCAGCCGTCCCCACCGGACATGTTCCGAACCACTCGGTCGTCGTACTCCACGTGTCCGTCCGGCGCGTCCGGCGCCGGGTGCCGGCGTACCTGCTCGTCGAAGGCCGCGAGCACCGCGTGTCGGTCCATGCGGGTAGCCGACCAGAGTCGAGTCAGCGCCCGCAACTGAGTTCCGGCATCAGCCTTCGAGCACGTCGAGACGCGCTACTGGGCAGCCTTTGTCAGCCGATTCGCTCATCCGCTTACTCGACGATCTCGAGCCCGTTCCCAGGCGAACGCCTGTCCGTGCCCCCGGTGGGACTCGAACCCACACTGAGCGCCTTTTAAGGGTGCGTCCTCTGCCGATTGGGATACGGGGGCGTGGCGTGCCGTCCCAATCGTAGAACGCGACGCCTTCGCGCTGCCTTGTGACCTCTCGAGCCTGCGTTTGTGCCCTCTCGGGCGTGCGTTTGTGACCTCTCGGGCCTGCGTTTGTGACCCCTCGGGCGTGCTTTTGCGACTCCTCGGCGGGGGGTGGCCTCAGAGGTTGGCGCGCTCGAAGTCGTCGCGGGGGCGCTGCAGTGGGCCGAGGGAGACCACGTCGCGGCGGAAGAACAGCGCCAGCGTCCAGTCGAGCACCACCCGCACCTTCTTGTTGAAGGTCGGCATCCGGCTCATGTGGTAGGTGCGGTGCATGAACCAGGCAGGGAAGCCCTTGAGCTTGACGCCGTACACCTGTGCCACCCCCTTGTGCAGCCCGAGACTGGCCACCGAGCCCGCGTGCTTGTGCGCGTAGTCCTGCAACTCCTCCCCACGCAGCGAGCGCACGATGTTGGCAGCCAGCACCCGCGCCTGCCGCACCGCATGCTGTGCGCTCGGCGAGCACATCGCGCCGGGGCTGGTGAGGTCGGGCACCGCGGCGTTGTCGCCGGCTGTCCAGGCGTGTTCGACGCCCTCGACGGACAAGTCGGGCAGCGCCATGAGCCGGCCCTTCTCGTCCAGCGGCAGGTCGCTCGACGCCAGCACCGGGTTGGCCTTCACGCCGGCGGTCCAGACCAAGGTGGCGGCGTCGAACTCCTCGCCGTCGGACAGCACGACGTGCCGGTCGGTGTAGGAGTCGAGGCGAGTGTTGAGTCGAACGTCGATCGACCGGTCGACCAGCCGGTCCACGGTGTAGCGACCCATGTCGGGACCAACCTCGGGGAGGATCCGGTCGGCCGCCTCGACGAGCACGAAGCGCAGGTCGTCCTCGCTGATCGTCTCGTAGTAGCGGGTGGCGAATCGCGCCATATCCTCGATCTCGGCCAGCGCCTCGACCCCGGCGTACCCGCCCCCGACGAACACGAACGTCAGCGTGCTCGCCCGAACCACCGGGTCTTGCACGGAGGCTGCGGTGTCGAGGCACTCGAGCACCTGGTTGCGCAGCGAGATGGCCTCCTCGATCTGCTTGAAGCCCCTCCCGTGCTCGGCCAGCCCCGGCACCGGCAGAGTGCGCGAGACCGACCCGAGCGCCACCACCAGCTCGTCGTAGGCGAGGTCGTACGGCGCGCCGGAGGGCGGCTCGACACGCACCGTGCGCGCCGCGTGGTCGATCGCGGTGACCCGGGCGGTGAGGACGTCGCAGCCCTTCAGCGTGCGGCGCAGCGGCACCACGACGTGGCGCGGCTCGACCGACCCGGCGGCCGCCTCGGGGAGGAAAGGCTGGTACGTCATCGCGGATCGAGGGTCGATCACGGTGACTCTGGCCTCCCTCTTGCGCAGTGCCTTCTGCAGCCCGAGTGCGGTATACATGCCGACGTACCCGCCGCCCGCGACCACGATGTGCGGAGTGCTCATGGACCCGTCCTCGCTTCCTCACTTTGCGACTCTGACATCACCCTACTCCTATTCGTGAAACTTTTCACAAGGACCTCCGCGGTGGCGTTGCGTCGCCTGCACCCCCGAGCCAAAGCCAATCCGGCCCGGCTCTCGCGCCGAATCCGCTAAGACCCAAACTTCCCGAAGGAGTATGCACATGAAGTTCCGCAGATACGCAGCGGCACTGGGCGCGGCCGTGCTGCCGCTCGCATTCGCGGTGCCCACTGCTCAGGCCGAAGAGACCGTGACGTTCTCGCTCAACGAGTTGAACAACAGCGGCGCCACCGCCACCGCAACCCTCACGGCCAACGACGACGGCAGCCTCCACGTGCAGATCAAAGGCACCGGCTACACGGCCAACGCCCCGCACGCCCAGCACATCCACGGCTCCGGCGAGGGCCGGGAGTTCTTCTGCCCGTCCCAGAGCACCGACGACAACGGCGACGGCCAGATCGCGACCGAAGAGGCGATCGAGGAGTACGGCGGCGTGTTCCTCTCGCTGACCACCTCTGGCGACGTCAGCGCCGACAGCGGCCTCGCGGTCGACCGGATGCCGATAGCCGACGCCAACGGCAACATCGACTACAGCCGCACCATCCCGGCGAGCGACCTCCCCGAAGGTCTCGTCGAGAACCTGGAGCACCTGCACATCGTGCAGCACGGGCTGGACGTCAACGGCAACGGCACCTATGACCTGAAGGCCCTCGGCGAGTCCGTCTTCGCGAAGTCGCTCGGCGTCTCCGGCATCCCGGAGGAGGCCACCAACCCGGCCGCCTGTGGTGAGGTCACCCCGACCGGCGGCGTCGAGACCGGCGCGGCCAGCACGGATGGGCCCGAGTCCCTCGCCCTGTTCGGCTTCGGTGGGCTGGCCCTGGCCGGTGCGGGTGGCGCGCTGCTGCTTCGTCGCCGGATGGCCGAGCAGGTCTGACCACACCCGGGTGACGCGGGCAACCGAGCCGCGCACCACCAACACCAGGCAACACCGAGGAGTGTCGATGAGTCGCGACCGCCGACGTGCTCACCAACTGGTGACGCTCGTCGGCGCCGTCCTCGCCGGCACCGGCGTCGTCGCGGTGGGATGCGGGATCGCCTCGCAGGAGCCCGCGCCCCCGTTGCCGGGTGGCCAGGCCGTCGACAGCGGGCTGGCGTCGGCCTCCGACGAGCCGGCTGCCAGCCCCCCCTCGCCGAGGTCGTCCGACG
>JACCUS010000026.1 GCA_013811715.1 Nocardioidaceae bacterium | reverse complement strand
GACGTGTCCGACACTGACCTCGAAGACTGCTGATGAAGTCGCAACATGCCGATCTTCCCTTCGACCTCGCCGTTGTCGGGTCTGGGGGAGCGGCCATGTCGGCAGCCATCCACGCCCGTCAACGGGGCGCCAGTGTCGTGCTGATAGAACGAGGGATCCTCGGTGGGACGTGCGTCAACGTCGGCTGCGTCCCGTCCAAGACGCTGCTGGCCGCTGCCGGCGCCCGCCATACCGCCATGACTAACCCGTTCCCTGGCGTTCCTACCTCGGCTGGCGGCGTCGACTTCGGCGCCCTCGTCGAGCAGAAGGACGAGCTCGTCGACCGACTGCGAGGGGCCAAGTACGCCGACGTCGCCGCCGCCTACGGCTTCGAGATCCGCCGGGGCAACGCCTCCTTCGCCGACTCTGACACCTTGCTGGTCGACGGCACGCCGCTGCCGGCACGGGCGTACCTGATCGCCACCGGCGCCGAGCCCACCGTCCCCGACCTGCCCGGCTTGGCCGACGTCGACTATCTGACGTCGACGACGGCCATGGAGCTCCGCCAGCTGCCCGAGTCCCTGACCGTCATCGGCGGCGGCTATGTCGGGATGGAGCAGGCCCAGCTGTTCGCCCATCTCGGCACCAAGGTCACCGTGGTGGGCCGGCTTGCTCCTCGGGCCGAGCCCGAACTTGCCTCGCGGCTGCACGACGTCTTTCAGGCCGACGGGATCACCGTGGTCGGTGACCGAGCCGCAGCCGTCGAACGGGAGGGGGGCAACGTCGTTGTGGTGACCGAGTCGGGTCGGCGGCTGCCGGGCCAGCGCCTCCTCGTCGCCACCGGCCGCAGTCCCCGCAGCGCTGACCTCAACCTCACAGCCGCCGGGGTCAAAACAGACGACGAGGGCTTCGTCGTCGTCGACGCCGAACAGCGCACCTCCAACCCCCAAGTGTTCGCCGCAGGCGATGTGAACGGTGCCCCCCAATACGTCTACGTCGCTGCCGCCGGCGGCAAGGTGGCCGCGATCAACGCCCTCGGCGGCTCGGACCGGATCGACTACACCGGCCTGCCCGCGGTCGTCTTCACCCGCCCCCAGCTGGCCTCAGCCGGGCTCACCGAGGCCGAGGCACTCGACCAGGGCTACAACTGCGCCTGCCGCCTGCTGGATCTCGCCGACGTGCCCCGAGCCCTCGCCAACCGCGACACCCGAGGCGCCATCAAACTCATCGCCGACACCGACACCGGCCGCCTCCTCGGTGTGCATGCCCTCGCCGAAGGGGCCGGAGAGATGATGCTTGCCGCCACCTACGCCATCAAAGCCGGCTTCACCGTCGACCAAGTAGCCGACACCTGGGCGCCGTACCTCACCATCGCCGAAGCTTTGCGGCTGGCTGCTGGCCTGTTCCGCAACGAGATGCCGACGTCGTGCTGTGCCTGACAACAACAACCGTGAGGACACCAAAAGCACCTGGGCGCTGATGGCCGTCGCCGTCGCGGCGTTGTGTGCGCGCCGGGCCCGTCCTGTCCGTGGCGTTCGGTCCAGGAGCTGGCGGTAGCGCCCTGGGAGCAGCGCTCGGCGAGCCCTTCGCCTTGGTCCCGGCTGTTGCTGTGCTGGTCGTGGCGATCGCCCTCGTAGTGGTCCGCCGCCACCTGTGACAACGCCCCAGCGCCGAGGAGAAGGAAGTGCAATGCCAAGCCAACTCATTATCGATCTCGCCCTGACCCCGCTCGCCGATCGAAAGTAGGAAAACGCATGGCTGAACAGTTCGACGTCATTGTTCTCGGCATGGGTCCGGGTGGTGAGGTGGCTGCCAGCCGTCTCCTCGCCGCCGGGAAGAGCGTGGCCGTCGTCGAGCGAGAGCTCATCGGCGGCGAGTGCGCCTACTGGGCCTGCATCCCGTCCAAGACCTTGCTGCGCCCGCCCGAGGCCAGGGCCGAAGCCGAGCGAGCCGCCGGCGTCGCCCGGCCCGACCTTGCCTGGCCAGAGACTCGTGACTACCGGGACTACATGATCCGAAACCTCGACGACTCCGGCCAAATCAAGGGTTACGAGGAACAAGGCGCCACCGTTCTCAAGGGGACAGGGCGACTCGCTGGTGCCGGGGTGGTCGAGGTCAATGGCCGCCAGTACCACGCCGACCATGTCGTCATCGCCACCGGCTCGGACACTGCCGTCCCTCCTATCGAGGGTCTAGCTGACGTCGGAGCCTGGACCAACAGGGAGGCGACCACACTCAAGGAGATCCCCGACCGGGTCGTGATGGTCGGTGGCAGCGCCGTCGGCGCCGAACTCGGACAGTTCCTGCGTCGCTTCGGCGCCCAGGTGACAATCGTCCAGTCGGCTGACCGGCTGCTCAACCGTGAAGACCCACGGGTCAGCGAGCTGACGCAGGGCTACCTGGAAGCCGACGGCATCGACGTACGGGTCGGGCGCAGGGTGAAGCGCGCCCGCAAAGAGGCGGGCGTCACCGTTCTCGAGCTCGACGACGGAACCATTCTCACCACGGACGTGGTCGTGCTGGGCACCGGCCGCCGACCCCGGATACACGGAATCGGGCTGGAGACGGTCGGCGTAGAGCCGGATGAGCAGGGCCTGACCATTGACGGACGATGCTCCGTCACCGAGGGAGTTTGGGCTCTCGGCGATGTCACCGGTGTCATGGCATTCACCCACGTGGCCATGTATCAAGGCCGGATCGTTGCCGACAACATCTGCGGGCGCTCCCGGACCGCCGACTACACCGGCATACCCAGAGTCGTCTTCGCCGATCCAGAGATCGCTGCCGTCGGGCTCCATGCCTGTCAAGCCCGCCAACGAGGCCTCGACGTCGCCGCCGCCGAAGTGTCACTGCCCGACGCCATCGCTCGGCCCTGGACATACGAGAAAGACCCACGAGGAAATCTCGGCCTCGTCGCCGACCGGAAGACCGGGCTGCTCATCGGCGCCTGGGCGGTTGCTCCCCAAGCCAGCGAGTGGATCCACCAGGCAGCTCAGGCAATCCGTGCCCACATTCCCATATCAACCCTTCTCGACGGCGTCGCCCAGTTCCCCACCTACAGCGAGGGCTATCTCAAGGCGCTAGAGCGACTCGACCTGTGAGCGTCACTGCAAGGCCGGAAATATTGAGTTGTACGCAAGTGTGCCTTTCGCCGAACAACAATGGCGGAGAATGGAACCCGGCCAGGACCAGAACCAGTCGCTAG
>JACCUS010000014.1 GCA_013811715.1 Nocardioidaceae bacterium | reverse complement strand
GTCCCGGTCATCATCGTGAGTCTGACCGCGCTGGCGGCGGTGGCGCTCTTCTCCCGCCGTCACGACGGGCCGGACCAGGCGCCGTCACCCGGCCCGCCTACCGGCGTCACCTCGCCGGCTGCCGCGGACAGGCCGGCGCCGCCAGGCACCGCTGCTCCGACCCTGACAGCGCCGCCACCGGGCCCGGCGCGCAGACAGCACGGTGCGAAACTGTTCTGGGTTACGACGGCGCTGATCGCGATCGCGCTCGGCACGATCTGGATCCTCGAGGAGACCGGGTACGCCGACGTGCCGCTGTCGATGTACCCGGGGACGACGCTGGGGATCATCGCGGCAGCGCTGGTCGTCGGCGCCTGGTACGGCAGGTCGCGGGTACTCATCCCGCTCGGCTTCGTCGCCTCGCTGGCCACGATCGCGGCCGGCATCATCGGGCCTGGGCCGCACGGTGAGCGCACGTACCGGCCGGCGACCGCGGCAGAGGTGCGCGCCGGCTACCAGCACGGCGCCGGCCAGATCACCGTCCACCTGGAGGACGTGGCGCACGTCGACCGGCTCGACGGACGCACCATCGACATCACCGCGTCGGTCGGGGAGGTCCGGCTGGTCGTGCCAACCTCGATCGACGCCACCGTCACCGCGCACGTGGCCGGCGGCGAGATCCACGGGACGACGGAAGTGCAGGATTTCGGCGGCGGTGAACGAAGAGCCAAGCTGATCCCGGCCGACGACGCAGATCCCGACGTCACCATCGACGTCGAGCTCAGGTACGGGGTGATTCTCGTCTACCGGTTCGACTGCCCCGAGGCGTCGTACGGGTCGATCGGCCAGAGCACCAGCGTATGGATGGGAGACGACCGTGACCCAGCGGCATGCGACTGACGTCATCTCGTTGGTCTTCGGCACGATCTTCGCCGGCTTCACGCTCGTGTGGCTGCTGGACCTCACCGCTGTGATCGATCGCGACGAGGCCTGGCTGGCCGGGCCGGTGATCTTGATCGTGGCCGGGGCCATCGGGCTGGTGACGGCCCTTCGCCCCCGCCGCGACCAAGCCGGCGAAGAGCCCACCCAAACCCTTCTGGCTGAAGACACGCGCGACATACGTCCCTGACGTTCAGCCACAAGCGCTGAAGGTAATTGGTTGGCGGAGGCGCCTCGCGCTCTCTACCGTTGTGATGCCATGCGCCAGCTCCCCCTCCCCCATCCGGGGACACCGGACTCCCGCTCGCCCGGCCGCTACCTGTGGTGGGTCGCCCGCGGGCAGCTTCCGACGGTCAGCGGCGGCGTCGCCTTCGGGATCATCTGGATGGTGGCGCAGTCGGTGATGCCGGCGATCATCGGCCGGGCGATCGACCAGGGGATCGCGGACGAGAACCTCGACCGGCTCTGGCTGTGGGCGTTGGTCTTGTTGGGGGTCGGCGCGGTCCAGGCCGTCGCCGGCATCTTCCGGCACCGGTTCGCGGTCGCCAACTGGCTGATCGCCGCCTATCGGACGGTCCAGGTCGTCTCGCGTCATGCGGTCCGGCTCGGCGCGACGTTGCCACGCAAGGTGTCGACGGGTGAAGTGGTCTCCATCGGATCGTCTGATCTCGCGCATGTCGGCAACTCGATCGAGGTGATGGGCCGGGCAGCCGGCGCCGTGGTGTCGTTCTTCGTCGTCGCCGCCATCTTGTTGAGCTCGTCGGTGACGCTTGGTCTCGTGGTGCTGATCGGCGTACCCGCCTTGCTGCTGCTGCTCGGTCCGCTGCTGAAGCCGCTGCAGAAGCGCAACATGGCCCAGCGGGAGATGATGGGCGAGCTCAACACGCTGGCCTCCGACATCGTCGGTGGGCTGCGCGTGCTCAGGGGGATTGGCGGTGAAGAGGTGTTCCACCGCAGGTATGTCGAGGAGTCCCAGCGGGTCCGCGCCGCCGGCGTCCAGGTGGCGCGCCTGCAGTCGGTGCTCGACGCGCTACAGATCTTCCTCCCCGGCGTCTTCGTGGTGGTCGTGGTGTGGCTGGGAGCGCGGTTCGCCGTCCAGGGCAGCATCACCCCAGGCGAGCTGGTCGCGTTCTACGGCTACTCGGCCTTCTTGATGATCCCGCTGCGCACCGGCACCGAGGTCGCCAACAAGCTGATCCGCGGTCTGGTGGCTGGCCGCCGGATCTGCCGGGTGCTGTCGGTCGAGCCGGAGGTGCGAGACGTCGAGTCGCCCAGGCAGGTGTCGACGCGCGGGGAGCTGGTCGACGTACGCTCCGGCCTGCGCGTGCAGCCCGGGCGCCTCACCGCGGTCGTCGCCGAGGTCCCCGAGGAGTCGGCTGCCATCGCCGACCGGCTGGGCCGGTTCGCCGAAGGGCCTGCGCTGCTCGACGGGGTGTCGCTGTCGGCCCTGGACCGGGAGTTCGTGCGGCGCGCGATCCTCGTCAGCGACTCTGCAGCCACGCTCTTCAGCGGCAACCTCCGCGACGAGCTGAATGTGCGCGGGACCGCCACCGAGGAGGAGTTGTACGCCGCCTTGGCCACCGCTTCGGCCGAGGACGTCCTGGAGACCCTCGACAACGGACTCGACGCCGAGGTGGAGGAGCGCGGCCGGTCGTTCTCCGGCGGTCAGCGCCAACGGCTGGTCCTGGCCCGGGCCCTCGCCGCCGACCCCGACATCTTGGTGCTGGTCGAGCCGACCTCAGCCGTCGACGCCCACACCGAGGCACGCATCGCCGACCGGCTGCGACTGCACCGGGAGGGCCGCACGACCGTGGTCACGACCGCCAGCCCGCTCATGTTGGACCGTGTCGACGAGGTCGCGCTCGTGCAGGACGGCGAGGTTGTCGCCGTGGGCAGCCACCGAGACTTGCTGGACGATCCGCGCTACCGCCGGGTTGTGGCGCGAGGAGAAGACGAATGAGGCAGTTGCTGCCGATCGCTGACGGCCCCGCCGTCCGACGCTACGCCGCCCAGTTCGTGCGCAAGCGGCCGCGCGAGCTGGGCGTGACGCTGCTCCTGCACACGTTGGCCGCCATATCCGGGCTCGCGGCACCTCGACTCATCGGCGACCTGGTGCAGGCGGTGGATCAGGGCACCACGGTCTCGACGGTCGACAAGACGATCATCGCGATCGCCGCGTTCCTGCTGGCCCAGACCGTGCTCACCCGCTACGCCCGCTACACCTCGTTCGCGCTGGGTGAGAAGGTGCTGGCCGAGCTGCGGGAGGACTTCGTCGAGCAGTCCCTGGCGCTGCCGGTCGGCACGGTCGAGAAGGCCGGCACGGGCGACCTGCTGACCAGGACGTCGAGAGACGTGGAGGCGCTGGGCTGGTCGGTGCGGTTCGCCGTACCCGAGATCATGATCGCGTTCGTCACGACCGTCTTCTCGATCGGGGCCTGCGTCTTGGTCGGCACGTGGGTGCTGGTGCCGCTGGTGCTCGGCGTGCCGCTGCTCTTCGCGGCGACGCGGTGGTACCTCAAGCGGGCCAAGGACGGCTACCTGCGGGAGTCAGCGTCGTACGCCGCCATCAACGCCAGCGTGGCGGAGACGGCCGAGGGCGCCCGCACGGTCGAGGCGCTCGGGCTGGAGCGGCGACGCCTCGAGTGCGTGGACGCCGACATCGCCGAGTCCTTCGCCGCCGAGCGCTACACGCTCTACCTGCGCACGGTGTGGTTCCCCTCCGCCGAGATCGGCTACCTGCTGCCGACGGTGGCGACGTTGCTCTTCGGCGGCTGGCTGCACACCCAGGGGCAGGTCTCGCTGGGCGACGTGACTGCGGCGACGCTGTACGTGCAGGCGCTGATCGACCCCGTCGACCGACTGCTGTCCTGGCTGGACGAGCTGCAGGTCGGCGCGACGTCACTGGCCCGGCTGCTGGGCGTCGCCGCCGTACCGGACGACCGGACGGTCACCGGACGGGAGCCGGGCAACGAGGAGATCGACGCGGCGGACGTCACGTTCGCGTACGTGGACGACCGCGACGTGCTGCACGGAGTCGACATCCACGTCGAACCTGGTGAGCGAGTGGCCATGGTCGGCCCGTCGGGCGCCGGCAAGTCGACCCTTGGCCGGCTGCTCGCCGGGATCCACCCGCCCCGGTCCGGATCGGTGACGATCGGGGGCGTCGGCATGACCGAGCTGCCGCTGGACGACCTGCGCGGCCACGTGGCGCTGGTGACCCAGGAGCATCACGTCTTCGTGGGCACGTTGCGAGACAACCTGGCGCTGGCGATCGACGACATCGCCTCCGACACGCGGCTGCGGGGGGCACTGGCCGCCGTCGACGCGCTGGAGTGGGCCATGGCGCTCCCGCAGGGTCTCGACACCCGGGTCGGCTCCGGCGGTCTGTCGCTGCCGCCCGCCCAGGCACAGCAGCTGGCGCTGGCGCGACTGGTGCTCGCCGACCCGCACACGCTGGTGCTGGATGAGGCCACCTCGCTGATCGATCCGCGCTCGGCACGTCATCTGGAGCGTTCGCTGGCAGCGGTGCTGCACGGCCGCACGGTCATCGCGATCGCGCACCGGCTGTTCACCGCGCACGACGCCGACCGGGTCGCGGTGGTCGAGGACGGGCGGATCGCAGAGATCGGCTCCCACGACGAGCTGATCGCCAACGACGGCTCGTACGCCGCGCTGTGGCGGTCCTGGCACGGCGAGACCGAGAGCGCCCCCGCCTAAACGCTCCCAGCCTCCCTTCCCCCTCCCACCCGCGAGAGGTCGCAAACGCACGCCCGAGGGGTCGCAAACGCACACTCGAGGGGTCGCGAAAGCACGCGGATTGGATGGGAGACGATGGAGACGTGTCCTCGTCGCGCGTTGCCTCTACACCGATCGCTTTCGTGTTGGGTGGGGGTGGAGTGCACGGCGCCTGCGAGGTCGGCATGCTTCGGGCGCTGATCGAGGCGGGGGTCGAGCCGGACCTGGTGCTGGGCACCTCGGTCGGGGCTATCAACGGTGCGGTCGTCGCAGCCGAGCCGGGAATCGGCAGCGTCGACCGGCTCGCGGTGCTGTGGCAGGAGCTGGCCGGCAGCGACGTGTTCGGCGGTTCGCTCCTGGCCCGTACGGCGACCCTGGTCCGCACCCGCACCCACATGCACGGTCTTGACCCGCTCCGTCATCTGCTGGCCGAGCAACTGGGCGAGCTGCGGTTCGAAGATCTGCCGGTGCCGTTCCAGTGCGTGGCGGCGAGCATCGAGAACGCGACGGAGCACTGGTTCGAGCGCGGCCGAATCGTGGACTCGGTCCTCGCCAGCTGCGCCGTACCCGGGCTGCTCCCCCCGGTCAATATCGACGGCGAGCACTACCTCGACGGTGGCCTCGTCGACAGCATCCCGGTAGGCCGGGCCATCGCGTTGGGCGCGCGGACCGTTTACGTCTTGCAGGTCGGACGGGTCGAGGCGCCGCTGCGGCCGCCGCGGCACCCCTGGGAGGTGGCGTTGGTGGCGTTCGAGATCGCCCGCCGCCACCGGTTCGCAAGCACCATGCGTGACGTCCCCACCGACGTCGACGTACACGTGCTCCCCATCGGGGCCGAACCCTTGCCGTTCACCGACCGGCGGCAGTTCCGGTACCGCGACTTCTCGTCGGTGCCCGGCAAGATCGACGCAGCTTATGTCGCCTCGAGGGCGTACCTTCTACGGCAGCAGGCCCGCCGGTGAACCTTCCGCCGCGGCCGGTCCGACGAGTCCTTGGTCCACTGGCCCTGGTGGTGGCCCTCGCAGTCACGCTGGTGCTGTTGCCGGTCCTCGCCGTCCTGGCCGCGGTCGCGTCGCTATGGCTGCCGGGCAGGTGGCGCGGGCTGCGGCTGTTGGGTTTCGCGGTGGTGGGTCTGGCGCTGGAGCTGGCCGCGTTGGTCGCGGCAGTCGCCTTGTGGGTGGCCAGCGGATTCGGCTGGCGGCTGCGGAGTCCGCGTTTCGAGGCGGCTCACTACGCTGTGCTGCGGATGCTGCTGGAGGCGGTGGTGGGGGCGGCGCAACGGCTCTTCAAGTTGCGGCTGGAGACGGACGGAGTGTCGTGGAGTCCACTCGACGACGGGGTCCCCGGTTCGACGAACGCGATGATCGTGTTGAGCCGACACGCAGGACCCGGCGACAGCCTGTTGTTGATGGAGACGCTGATGAACCACGACCATCTGCGGCGGCCGAGGACCGTGATGAAGGACACGCTGCAGCTCGATCCTGTCCTCGACGTGTACTTCCACCGACTTCCGTCGAGGTTCATCGACCCGACGCCGGAGACAGGCGACGACGTGGAAGCCACCATCGCCGCCTTGTCCTCCGGCCTGAGCACCGAGGATGCACTTCTGATCTTCCCCGAGGGCGGGAACTTCACCCCGCAGCGGCGGGTGCTGGCCATCGACCGACTCCGCCGGCGCGGTCACACCGTGTACGCCGACCGCGCCACGGGCATGCTGAATGTGCTGCCACCGAAGCCGGGAGGCGTGCTGGCGGCGTTCGAAGGAGCGCCGCATGCCGACGTGGTGTTCGTCGCTCACACGGGCCTGGAGCACATCATCTCGGCCAGGGACGCGTGGCGGGCACTCCCGCAGGACAAGACGCTGCACCTGCGCTGGTGGTTCTACCAGGCCGACGAAGTGCCACGCGAGCACGATGAGCGGCTGGCGTGGCTCTTCGAGCGCTGGGAGGACATCGACGGCTGGATCGCCGCTAGGGACGCATCCTGACGCGGCCGACACGCCCGGGCTCTTGCTCAGGGCTTGTGTGCGGGCGGACCCTGCGCAACTCTGGAACGGACGTAGACGCGATCTGATAAGGAGCAACCAATGCTCACTCTGACCGAAAACGCCAGCACAGTGGTCAAGTCGATCACCGACCAGACCACCGAGGACGAGAGTGCGGGTCTGCGCATCACCGCAGACGGCACCGACGCCAGCGCCCTCAATGTGGCGCCCTCCGAGACCGCCCTGCCGGGCGACAAGGTCGTCGAAGAGGGCGGCGCCCGGCTCTTCCTCTCCGAGGACGCGGCCCACAGCCTTGACGACAAGATCCTCGACGCCGAGGTCGACGAGTCCGGCGGCGTCCAGTTCATGATCGGCATCCAAGCCTGAGCCACCCGAGCACGGCCGGTC
Organism: Nocardioidaceae bacterium; assembly: GCA_013811715.1. GTDB lineage: Bacteria > Actinomycetota > Actinomycetes > Propionibacteriales > Nocardioidaceae > JACCUS01. The sequence continues at coordinate 285 of JACCUS010000014.1, read as the reverse complement.
TTCCCACTGGTCGTCACTCACCCGAGGGTCCGGTCGCACACCTGCGGCCGGGCCTTCGTCGTACTCCACCGGCTGGAGACTTGGCAGCGTGTGCAGGTTTGGGCGAGGGATCCCACTGGCATGATGAGCGCATGGACCGCAGCCCAGAACCGGCCTCCGGAAGCGAGCGCGACCTTCTGTTGGGCTGGTTGCAGTTCCACCGTCACGCCCTTGCCGCGAAGTGCGAGGGCATGACTGACGATCAACTTCTCGACCAGTCCGCGGCGCCATCAACGTTGTCGCTGC
>JACCUS010000508.1 GCA_013811715.1 Nocardioidaceae bacterium | reverse complement strand
CGGACCCGCTCACTGCCGTCGCTGTCGACCTGCACGATCAACTGATCCGGCGCCTCCTGCGTTGCCGAGAAGAGAATGTCGAGAAGCGTGGCCTCGGTAATCACGGCTCACACTCCACACACACGGCGACGCATACGCCCGGCGCCGGTGTCCAGGAGGAGAAGCGCCAGCATCCCGCCCCCAAACCCAGCAGCCGCGGTTCGTCACCGGTGTGGTCGATACTGATCTCCCGCGGATCCGCGGCCAGGCCCACCCCTGTCGCCTTCAAGTAGGCCTCCTTTGCGGTCCACAGCCGAGAGAAGCGGAGACTCCTGGGCACCCCTGGTTGCGCCCCCTTGAGCCACGCCAGCTCCGCAGCCGAAAGGCAGCGTTGCGCCAGCGACGGTGCCACCTCGCGAAGCGTCTCGACATCAATACCGATGCGTCCGGTCCCGGAGGCAACGGCCGCGATCCAGCCGCCCTGGTGGGACAGGCTCACGTCAACGGGCGAGTCGGAGCAAGGTCGACCGTTGGCGCCCCGACGCACGGTGACGTCACGCTCTCCGGCAAGCTGGTGCAGCAGACGCCAGCCGATCGCAGAATCCTGGCGGTCTTCCCAGCGGTGCAACCCCGCGATCCGACGCCGCTCGGTCAACGGCAACGCTGACACCAGCTCCTCCCACGCAGATGGCGCCAGCTGGGGACCGCGCTGAACCACGACGACGCAGCTCTGTTGTGCGGTTGCTCCCAGCAATGGACATCGATTCGTCGGGATCGGACTCGCCCCGACGGTACACGAGGAACATGGCAGTGCCGGCGATCGTCCCAGCGCCTCCGCATGGTGTCGCTAGCTGCGACCCCCTGGGTCTGGCCGGCGTTTCCGCAGGTGAATGGCGGTGGCGGTGGGATTTGAACCCACGGAGGGCGTAAACCCTCACACGCTTTCGAGGCGTGCTCCTTAGGCCGCTCGGACACGCCACCGCGCAGCAGGCTACCGGAGAGTCCGAGCCGGCCGAAATTGATCGAACGTCGGCGACCCGCTTAGCGGTGTGCGACGAAGAAGTCCCGGACGAGGATGCCGGTCTCGTCAGCAAGCACTCCCCCGACGACCTCTGGTCGGTGGTTGAGCCGCCGGTCCCGCACCACGTCCCAGAGCGACCCCACGGCGCCGGCCTTGGCGTCGTACGCCCCGAACACCAGCCGCGACAGCCGCGACAGCACGATCGCGCCCGCGCACATCGTGCACGGCTCCAACGTCACCGCGAGCGTGCAGCCGTCGAGTCGCCACGAGCCGAGCGCCGACGCCGCGGACCGGATCGCGACCAGCTCGGCATGCGCCGTCGGGTCGTGGTTTGCCTCACGCAGGTTGTGCCCGGTAGCGATCAGCTGCCCGTCCGCCCCCACAACCACGGCGCCGACCGGTACGTCGTCTGAGGCCTCGGCGCTCGAGGCGACCTCGATCGCCTTCCGCATCACCTCGTCGAAGTCCCTCGACAAGCCTGCGGGCGGCGTCATCGGCGGAGGCACCGCATCTAGGCCAGCACCGACTCGAGCATGTCGTCGAACTGCCGTCCGAACCCCAGCCGAGCCGCGATGTCGCCGAGCATCTCGTCGGGGAAGAGGTCGAGGTCGTCGCACATGGCGCCGAGCTCCATGGCGGCCAGCCCGAGGTCGGCGACGATGCTCAGGTCACCTGCCGGCTGTACCTGGTCGTCGTCGTCATCCGGCGGCGGCAGCTCGAGCCACTCCACGACCGCGCGCGCGAGCGGTGACTCGGTCGCGGCGCCTACGTCGGAGAGGAGCAGCCGAACCCGCCCCCCGGAGACGCGCGCGATCAAGAAGAAGTCCTCGTCGACGCTCACCATGCCGAGCGTGCCGCCCTCGGACGAGAGCTGGCCCAGCACTCGGATCAGCACCTCGAGCTCGGTGGCTGCCCGCGGCGGCAACGACGAGACCTGCCACTCACCGTCCTCGCGATAGGCGGCGACGGCGAAGTCGATCGCCTCGGGGGCCTCGGCATCCATCGGGCTCATCTCTCGATGGTGACAGATGATCTGGTCAGTGGCGACTCCAAATCAAGGCCACTGCTAGGCCGGGCAGGTGGCTATCCCCTAGGTTGACCACCATGCGGACTCACGTGATCGAGCATCCTCTGGTCGCCCACAAACTGACCGCCTTGCGCGACGAGGGCACCGACTCACCGACCTTCCGCCGGCTCACCGAGGAGCTCGTGACGCTGCTGGCCTATGAGGCCACCCGCGAGGTCCGCACGCTGCCGGTCCGGATCACGACGCCGGTGGCGGACTCCGACGGGGTCAAGCTGGCCGCGCCGAAGCCCCTCGTCGTACCGATCCTACGCGCGGGGCTCGGCATGTTGGAGGGCATGGTGCGGCTGTTGCCGACCGCCGAGGTTGGGTTCCTCGGCATGATCAGGGACGAGCAGACCCTGAAGGCGTCGACGTACGCCGAGCGGCTGCCCGACGACCTCTCCGGGCGGCAGTGCTACCTGCTCGACCCGATGCTCGCGACCGGAGGGACGCTGTCCGCGGCCATCCGTTTCCTCGTCGACCGCGGCGCCGACCACATCACCGCGATCTGCCTGCTGGTCGCACCCGAGGGCTGTGCCAGGCTCACCGAAGAGCTGGATGGGCTCGACATCCCGGTCACGATCGTCACAGCAGCGATGGACGAGAAGCTCAACGAGAAGGGCTACATCGTGCCCGGCCTCGGAGACGCCGGAGACCGTCTCTACGGTATCGCCGGCTAGGAGCAGATCGGCACCGTTGGCTCAGGTCTGCAAGGCAAGCCCACTGTTTACAACGCAGATCTGCCTTGTAAACAAGCTATGTGGCTTGTATACATGGCAAATCTGGGGAGCGTCAGAGGGACTTGACGGCGGACAGGAGCTTGCTCATGGTGTCCTTGGCGTCACCGAAGAGGAGCGTCGTCTTCGGGTCGAAGAGCAGCTCGTTCTCGATGCCGGCGAAGCCTGGCCGCATCGAGCGTTTCATGAACACGATCTGCTTGGCGTCGTCGGCGTTGAGGATCGGCATCCCGTAGATCGG
>JACCUS010000501.1 GCA_013811715.1 Nocardioidaceae bacterium | reverse complement strand
GGTCGGCGGGCCGGCGACCAGCACCGCGTCAGCGCCGTCCGCCAACGCGTCTATCAGCTCGGATCTGATCAGGTTCCCTGCCGAGGTCTGGTCGTCGCCCCCGTGATCTCCCGACGCGAGTACGGCGACCAGCTGGCCGCGTCTGATGATCTCGCCTTTGACCTCGAGCAGCTCCGCGCCTTGCAGCTCGGAGTCGATCTTGGCTGCCACGTCGTCGAACAGGGTGTCGTCGCCACTGCCGACGTACGCGCGGGCGACGAGCGCGCCCATGCGCTCGTAGGTCTCCCCCTGCTCGGCCCCGGGGATGACCTCGGGGCCGTCTGCGGAGTTGTCGGCGACGCTGTCGACGTACGTCCGCTGGGCCGGGTCGACGTAGGTGGGCGAGACGCGGGCGGTGACGACCAGCATGCCGCCGGCATCACGCACGGCGTTGGACACGCCGCGCACGGTGTCGTCCGGGACGCCGGGCAACGCCACAAGTGAGACAGTCCGGCCGTCGAGCTGGTCGTCCAGCAGCCGGCTCCCGGTCACCTGACTCATGGCCTCGTCGAACACCTGACCCTGCTCGAGCTGGGTGATCTCGTCGGACAGCTCGGCGTTGCTGGCAGTCAGCTCCTCGGTCCGGTCGGTTCCCTGGTCGCGTTGGAGTGGGCCGCCGGCCAGGGCAACCCCGGCAGCGAACGCGACACACACCGCGAGGACGGCGTACAGGTATCGGCGCAGACCGCTCAACTCATCCGCTCCCGGCCCCAGCCGACCACGTCGACGGACCACCGCTTGATGTCCTCCCACCAGTCCTGCCCGACCGGGGTCGTCCCGATGGCCGCAGCCACCGCGGCGAGGGCGAGCACGAGGAGCAGCAGCACCATCCAGCCGCGGATGCGGTTGTGGTACAGCGGAGCAACGGCCTTGGCATGCACGAGCCGAGAACCGACGGTGGCGCGGGTCAGGAACGAGGTCGCCATCCCGGAGCGACCCTGGTCGAGGAACTCGACCAGGGTCGAGTGCGAGCCGGCCACCACGATCAGCTCCGCATGGTGGGCGTGCGCCACCAGCATCGCCGCATCCTCCACGGTCCCGCCAGTGGCGATGGTGGCGTAGCTGACGCCGAGTCGATCGACCCGGTCGGATCCGCGCACCCGGCCGTCGGCCGTCGCCACCGCCACCACCTCGGCCCCGCATCGCAGCGCGAGGTCGCTGATCTCGTCGCCGTCGGTGACGACCAGGTCGGGCCGGTACCCCGCCTCGATGAGTGCGTCCGCCCCCCCGTCGACGCCGATCAGCACCGGCGAGTTCTCCTTGATGTACGTCTTCAACGCCCGCAGGTCGGACCTGTAGTCGAAGGCGCGAACCACGATGAGCACCTGCCGCCCCTCGACTGCCGTATCCAGGGGCGGGACGCCCTCGCCGTCGAGGAGCATGTCCTGCTCTCGCCGAAGGTGCTCGATCGCATTGGTGCTGAAGGCCTCCAGCTGACTCGCCATCCCGTCTCTGGAGGCCTCGAGCGCGGCGGCCACAGACTCCGCATCGTGTCGGCGGCCCGATCCGATCGCGACGTCTCCCTGGTAGATCGTGTCGCCCTCGACCCGGATCTCGTCGCCTTCGTTGACTGCGCTGAACACCTTGGCCTGCACGCCGTCGATCAGCGCGACGCCGGCCTCGATGAGGACCTCAGGGCCGAGGTTCGGGTACCTCCCCGAGATGGACGGGGCGAGGTTGATGACAGCGGCCACCCGTGCCTCGACCAGGGCGCTGGCGGCGCCGCGGTCGATATCGACATGGTCGATGATGGCGATGTCACCCGGCTGTGCCCGCTTGACGAGGGTGCGGGTTCGACGGTCCACTCGCGCCGTCCCGGAGATTCCCGACAGCTCGCGGGACCTCGATCTACGCAGGCTCAGTCTCATCGTGTCGTAATCTTGTCAGAACTCATCCGCCGCGCTCGCGCTCGGCAAGCCGGACCAGCTCGTCGGCGTGAGCCAGGGCGGTCTCAGAGTCCTCCAGCCCCGCAAGCATCCGGGACAGCTCGCTGCGCCGCCCCGCCTCGTCGAGCTCACGGACACCGCTGGTGGTGACGCTGCCGTCGCTGCTCTTGACGACGACGTAGTGCTGGTCGGCGAAGGCGGCCACCTGGGGCAGATGAGTGACCACGACGACCTGCACCGAGCGTGCCAGCCGGGCCAGTCGGCGACCCACCTCCACCGCGGCCTTGCCGCCGACGCCCGCGTCGACCTCGTCGAAGATCATCGTCGGGACCGGCTCGGTGCCCGCCAGGCACACCTCGAGCGCGAGCATCACCCGAGACAGCTCGCCGCCAGAGGCACCTCGTTGGAGCGGGCGCGCCTCCGCGCCGTCGTGGGCGGCGAGCAGGAAGCCGACCTCGTCGAGCCCCTCGCGCAGCGGCTCGGGCAGCTCGGTCACTGCGATGTCGAACTTGGCATGCGGCATCGCGAGTCCGTGCAGCTCGGCGCTCACCCGTGTCGCGAGATCGTCGGCCGCGTGCCTTCTGGCCCTTGTCAGCCGGCCGCCCTCGTCGAGCAGGCTGGCACGGAGCCGTTCGCGCTCGGCGCGTAAGTCGTCGACCCGGGCGTCGTCTCCTTCCAGCTCGGTGAGCCGCTTCACCGATCGCTCGGACCAGGACAGCACCTCGGCCACCGTGTCGCCGTACTTGCGGAACAGCCCCCCGAGCACCGCCCGTCGGTCCTGCACCCAGCCCAGTCGTGCCGGGTCGGTGTCGAGGGACGTCGAGTAGGACGCGATGTCGGCGGCGGCATCGGCCAGTGCGTACGACGCCCCCGCCAGCGCCTCGGCGAGTTGAGCCAACCGAGGGTCGTGGTCGCGCTCCGACTCGAGACTCTTGCGGGCCACCGCCACCAGCGCCAGCGCATCGACCGCGTCGGGGCCGTCCGGGTGGCCGGCCAGCGCGACGCGGGCCGCCTCGGCAGCCCGCCGAAGCCCGTCGACATGGCCCAGTCGCGATTCCTCGGCCCGCAGCTCGGCGTCTTCGTCTGGTTGCGGAGCGACCTCCCCGATCTCCCCGAGCCCGAATCGCAACATGTCCGCCTCCTGGGCATGCTCCCGGGCTCGGGTGACCACCTCCTCGAGGTCTCTCTCGACGTTCTTCAGCCGATCGAACACCGCCTGGTAGCCCAAACGCAGCCCGGAGGTCTCGTCTCCGTAGGCGTCCAGGCTCTGCCGTTGCCGGCTCGGCAGCAGCAGCTGTTGTTGGTCGGACTGCCCGTGGATCACGACGAGGTCGGCTGCCAGCGCCGCCAGGGTCGCGGCCGGGACCCCTGCCCCACCTGCCCTCGCCTTCGACCTGCCCTCGCCCGAGACCGTGCGCGCCAGCAGCAGCGAGTCGTCGTCGAGGGCGGCGCCGGCGGCCACCGCCCGCGCCGCCACTGCGCCCTGGGACGCCACGCGGATGCGTCCTTCGACCCGTGCCCTCGGTTCGCCCGCCCGAACGATCCCCGGGTCCGCCCGCGCTCCCAGCAGCAAGCCGAGCGCGGTGACGACCATGGTCTTTCCGGCGCCTGTCTCACCCGTCACGACGTTGAGGCCGGGACCGAACTCCAGGGACGCGGCCTCGATGACGCCGAGTGAGCTGATCGAGAGCTCATCAAGCACCGGTTCGACCTCGGCTGCTTCGGCGTCTCGCCGCCGCGCCTCTCCACCCGGAGACGGGCAGATCGAACTTGGCCACCAGCCGGTCGGTGAAGGGGGCGTCCTGCAGCCGGGCCAAGTGGACCGGGTGCGCGCCACGCCTGACCTCCACCCGCGCCCCGGGAGACAGTTCGAAGGTACGTCGTCCGTCGCACCACAACACCCCGCCTCCGTCGGTGCCCGCGAGGACCTCGACCGCCAGCGTCGAGTCCGGTGAGGTCACCATCGGCCGGGCGAACAACGAGTGGGCGCTGATCGGGACCAGGAGCAGCGCCTCCACCTCCGGCCAGACCACCGGCCCGCCCGCACTGAACGCGTAGGCGGTGGACCCGGTTGGCGTCGCGAACACGACGCCGTCGCAGCCCCACCGCGACAGCGGCCGGCCGTCGATCTCGACAACGACTTCTAGCATCCGCTGGCGGGCGGCCTTCTCCACGCTCGCCTCGTTGAGAGCCCACTCTCGGTAGGCGGCCTCGCCGTCGTAGCTCACCGTGACGTCGACGGTCAGCCGCTCCTCGACGACGTACGTCTGGGCGATGATGGCCTCGACGGTGCTGTCGAGGTCGTCCCACTCGGCCTCGGCCAAGAAGCCGATGTGGCCGAGGTTGATACCGAGCAACGGGGTCTCGGCGGGCCGGGTGAGCTCCGCACCGCGCAGGATGGTGCCGTCGCCGCCTACGACCACGGCGATCTCGCAGCCGCGAGCGGCGTCGGTGTCGGACGGGACGACCTCGACTCCGTCGATGTCCAGATCGGGCGCCTCGTCGACGAGCAGCCGCACACCGATGGTGGAGTCCATCAGGCGCTTGGCGACCGCGCAGGCGACCTCGACCGCGTCGTCGCGACCGGTGTGCGCGACGAGCAGCACGGTCCGCGTGGGCGACGTCATCGCATCTGCCACCGGGGCGGACGCGCTGCAGGCGAAGGTGTCACTGGCCTACCCTCTCACTGCGGACCCTCGGAGACGACGCTGATCAGTAGATCGGGTTCGAGCGGCGCCGCGCCACGACGAAGCCACACGAAGTACTCGACGTTGCCCGACGGACCCGGCAGCGGGCTGGCACAGACACCGCCGACTCCGAACCCGAGCGTGCCGCCCACGTCCGCCACACTCGTCACCGCCTCCGCTCTCAACGCGGGATCCCGCACGACTCCTCCCTTGCCCAATCGCTCCCTGCCTACCTCGAACTGGGGCTTGACCATGACAACGAGGTCGGCGTGCGTCGTCGCCACCCGACTCAGCGCCGGAAGTACCAGCGTCAAGGAGATGAAGGACAGGTCGGCGACGACGAGGTCGGGCGGGTAGGGCAGCTGCTCGGCTGCGAGGACGCGCACGTTGGTGCGGTCCAGCACGGTGACCCGCTCGTCTCGCTGCAGCCGCCAGCCGAGCTGGCCGTAGCCGACGTCCACGGCGAGCACGTGCGCGGCGCCGTTGCGCAGCAGCACGTCGGTGAAGCCGCCCGTTGAGGCGCCCGCGTCGAGCGCCCGCGCGCCGGTGACGTCGAGACCGCGGGGGCAGAACGCAGCCAGCGCCCCCGCGAGCTTGTGACCTCCGCGCGAGACGTAGTCGGGCCGGCCGGAATCGGCTACGACGACCAGGGCCACATCGGTGGTCACGCCGGTCGCGGCCTTCGTCGCGGTGGCGCCGGACACCCTGACGCGTCCCTGCCCCACCAGCTCCGCGGCATGGTCACGGCTCCTGGCCAGTCCGCGCCGGACCAGCTCGGCGTCGAGCCGGAGTCGCCGAGTCATCGTCCGTCACCGACCTCGAGAAGCCTGGTCGGCAACCGGGCACACGAGTCTGGGTGGGAGTCACACCAGGCCCAAGCCGCGGCCGTGACAGCGCGCAGGCCGTCATCCTCGCAGTCCCCGCGTCGGCGTACCGACACGCACCCGTCGTCGACGGCAGCCACCCAGCCGCCCAGGGACCAGGTGCCGCTTGACTCCTCTGGGGCGGCATGAGCGGTCAGCAACCCCCGCATGGTCCAGGCGACGTACGTTGGTCGACGGTGCGCGGGCGCCGCTGCCAGCGCGGCAGGATCGGTGACTCCGGTCATGACGAGCAAGGAGTCAGCGCCACAGCGCACAGCGCCCTCGATGTCGGTGTCGAGCCGGTCGCCGACGACGATGGGGCGGCGTGAGGAGATGCGGCGCACGGTCTCGTCGAACAGCCCCCGGAACGGTTTTCCTGCCACCACGACCGGCCGCCGATCGACGGCAGCGGCCAGGGCGTTGACCAGCGCCCCGTTCCCCGGGGCCGGGCCGCGGGGGGTGGGGACGGTGAGGTCCAGGTTGGACGCGACCCAGATGGCTCCGCCCCGGATCGCAGCCGCTCCCTCTGTGAGCTGTCGCCACCCGACACCGGGATCGAAGCCCTGCGCGACCGCCGCCGGCATCTCTGCCGCCGATGTCACCGGTACGAGGCCGAGCTCTTGCAGTGCGACGACCAGGCCTTCGCCACCGATGACCAGCACCTTAGCGCCCACGTCGACCCGGTCGGCCACTTCGCGCGCCGCCGCCTGGGCAGAGGTGACGACATCTGCGGCCTCGGCCCGCACCCCGATCTCGGCGAGGTGGTCAGCGACCGTCTCGGGTCGGCGCGAGGCGTTGTTGGTGACGAACGCCAACGTCATGCCGCGACCTCTGGCAGTGGCCAGGATCTCGGGGACGCCGTCGACCGCATGGCCCCCCACATAGACCACCCCGTCGAGGTCGAGCATGGCGCAGTCGTAGGCGGTCACCAGTGGCTCTGCACTGGTCCCCAGCGCGGTCCTCGTCCCACCCACTGCACTCGGCCTCCTCATCGAGTCGCCGTCGCCGTACCATCAGCGCGTGAGCGGACAGGATGACTCGGCAGTAGCAGGCCCACTGCGGCTCTGTCCGTTCCCGGCGATGCGGTTCAACCCGGCGGCGGTCGGCGACATCGGCGAGGTCACGTCCCCACCGTACGACGTCATGGACTGGGGGATGATCGACGCGCTGCTCAGCGAGCATCCCAACAACATCGTGCGGCTGATCCTGCCTCGCATGGTCGACGACCCCGTCGGCTCCTACAATGCCTACGCCAAGGGCGCCAACCGTCTCAAACGCTGGCGGTCTACCCGGGTGCTGATGACCGACGCCGAGCCGGCGCTGTACGTCTATGAGTACGGCGACGCGAGCCACCGCGTTTGTGGGCTGATCGGCGCCCTGGAACTACGGAGGCGCTCGGAGCGGGTGGTCCTGCCCCACGAGGACGTCGTGCCCGGCATTGTCGCCGACCGACTGGCGATGATGTCGAGCGCGGAGGCGAACCTCGAGCCGATCCTGTTGGTGTACGACGGCGGAGGTGGAGCCACCAGGCCGATCATCGACGCCGCGCGCGCTGCCGAACCGTTCACGGATGTGCAGGCCAACGACGGCACCTCACATCGGCTGTGGGCGATCACCGACGCTGAGGAGCTGACCCGCATCCGAGACGTCGTCGCTCCGCATCAGGCCCTGATCGCCGACGGACACCACCGCTACGCGACGTACCTACAGCTGCAACGGCGTCATCATGAGGTCGGGGACGGGCCGGGACCGTGGGACCGCGGCCTGGCCCTGCTGATCGACCAGGGGCAGTCGCCGCTTCTCTTGGGCGCCGTGCACCGAAGCATCGCCGAGGTCGCCCTGCACTCGCTGACCGCGCCCGCCGGTTCTCACCTTGAGCCCGCCGTCGATCTCAGCGGCGAGATGCCGGCCAGACCGACGTCCGCCGGTGAGATCGTGTTGACGGATGGGTCGCAGGTACGTCGGCTACGTGTCCACGCTGCCCGTGCAGACCTGACCAGTGACGCCGAGCTACTGCACGAGACGCTGTTGCCGGCATGGGGTATCAGTGAGGACCGCGTCGGCTATCACCACACGGTGACCCAAACCCTGCGCAGCGCCCATCAAGACGGCGGCCTTGCCGTCATCATGCATCCACCGACCGTGGCACAGGTGATGGCCGTGGCGAGAGCCGGGAAGATGATGCCGCGCAAGTCGACGTCGTTCGGACCCAAGCCGAGAACGGGGCTGGTCATGCGTAGCTTCGAAGACGAGCTCTAGCGCCTTATGCGCAGGCCATCCGACGCTCAACCGGCTATGGCCCGCCAGGGGTCGCATCCTTGTGCCTGGTTGCGGCGCGGTCGATCCGCTTGGCCGTCTTGATCTCGACCTCGACCCGGCTGACCGCACCGGAGTCCCCGCGAAAGAACCGCCTCCGGATCGAGCCCTCGAGCCGAACGTAGTCGCCGGCCTCCCAGATCCGCATCGAGCGTTGGACACGAACGGTCCAGGCGACGCAGTCGATCGTGTCCACCCGCTGCGCCGAGCGGCTCAGCGCGGCCTGGTCGCGGTCGACGATGATGCGGGCAGTCATGATGCAGTCTCCACTGGGCAGCTCACGCTCGTCGGCCGCGGCGGCCACCCGGCCGCAGAGGACCACCTCGTTACGAGCGCGGGTCGCGCCCGTTGCTCTCGTCTGTGCTGTTGTCTGTGCTGTTGTCTGTGCCTTCATCGGTGCTGTCCTCCTCACCGAAAAGCATGCGGGCGAGCCGGGCGGTCCCGCGGACGAGAACGTCTTACCTGTGCACAAGCCGATGCGGGCCGCCGATTGTGGATCAGCGTTGCTGACCGCCTTCGCGGCCGCGGCTGTCGTCGTCTCCGGTGTCGACGAACACCAGGCCGTCGAGCTCGGCTAGTCGCTCGGTGGCGTCGGTGTGGCCGTCGGCGTCGACCCCTGCTGCACGCTCGAACCACTCTCGCGCGGCGTCGCGTTGGCCGTCGGCGAGCAAGGCGTCCGCATACGCGTAGCGAAGCCGTGGCACCCAGCCCGCACGCGACCGGCTGCGCAGCTCGCGGCCCTCCAGGGCGCGAACGGCGGCTGCGAAGTCGCCAAGGTCTCGCCGCGCACCGGACTCGACGATCCGCATCTCGATCTGTCCAGCCTCGTCGAGGTGCGTCACCGCTGGATCCCTGGCCAGGCCGAGCGCCCGCTCTGGCCGCTTCAGCGCACGTTCGCAGTCGGCCATCATCGGCAGGTAGCTGGGGTCGCCGCTCAACCTGCGCGCCGCCTTGAACTCGGCGAGTGCGTCTTTGAACCGACCGGCGGCGTAGGCTGCCTCCCCGCTCGCCTCTCGCACAACAGCGACGCGCGAGGCGCGCGCGTGTGCCGCCACCGTGTGCTGGTAGGCGGTTTCTGGGTCGCTGTCCATCAGCCTCGCGGCTGCGACCAGATGCCGAGCGACCCGGACGGCAAGTTTCTCCGGCAGCGACTTGAGCTGGTTGGTGACGCCGCGGTCGAGCTCTTGGCCGGTGATGTCGTCAGGTAGGGGGGGTCCGTCGTACCTGGCCTGCACCGCGCTGCGCTCTGCGTCGGGAAGCTGGTCACGACGCCAGCGCCCAGCGGTGCTGCGGCTGCGGTCCGGGCTGGTGTCGCCGCCACGTCCCCCAGCCGTTTTCCGTGCACCGCTGCGGTCGGGGCTGGTGTCGCCCCCACGTCCTCCAGCTGCTCCGGGACGGCCGCCCCGGCCGGCATCGGCACGGTCGCGCGTACCGGGTCGCTGCGGTCGTCGCTGCCCGGTCCCACCGTCTCGCTCTGTCACGGTCGCCTCCTGCGCCTAGTGGCCACGCCGAAGCGCTGCCGTCAACCCCACGCAGCACCCGGACGCGCTTCAGCTGCCGGACACACGTTGAGGGCCGCCCGTGGGCGACCCTCAACGTATAAGGATGTCCGGCGACGTCCTACTCTCCCACATGCTCTCGCGTGCAGTACCATCGGCGCTGAAGGGCTTAACTGCCGGGTTCGGAATGGGACCGGGTGTTTCCCCTTCGCCATGGTCGCCGAAACTCTATGGAGATGTCGCCGGCGGGAGCACAAGACTCACACCGGCCCGACCGCATCTCGGGAACTGCACAGTGGACGCGAACACACACAAAGTTGTGAGAAGAAGACAAGCCCTCGGCCTATTAGTACCGGTCGGCTGCGTGCATTGCTGCCTTCCACCTCCGGCCTATCAACCCAGTGTTCTGCTGGGGGCCTTACCCGGTTGACCCGGTGAGAAACCTCATCTCGAAGCGTGCTTCCCGCTTAGATGCTTTCAGCGGTTATCACTTCCGAACGTAGCTAACCAGCCGTGCTCCTGGCGGAACAACTGGCACACCAGAGGTTCGTCCATCCCGGTCCTCTCGTACTAGGGACAGCCCTTCTCAAGTTTCTTACGCGCGCGGCGGATAGGGACCGAACTGTCTCACGACGTTCTAAACCCAGCTCGCGTGCCGCTTTAATGGGCGAACAGCCCAAC
>JACCUS010000488.1 GCA_013811715.1 Nocardioidaceae bacterium | reverse complement strand
TCCTCGACCTGCTTGGCGATGTCGCGGGCAAGCACCTGGGCCTGGATGTCGTCGACCGCGTCGGGCAGCACCATGACCCGCACATCGCGACCGGCCTGCATCGCAAACACCTTCTCGACGCCCCGCTTGTCCATCGCGATCTGCTCGAGCCGGTGCAGGCGCTTGACGTAGGCCTCCAGCGACTCCCGGCGTGCTCCGGGCCGGCCTCCGCTGATCGCGTCCGCAGCTTGGGTCAGGACCGCCTCGACGGTGCAGGGGTCCACCTCGTTGTGGTGTGCCTCGATCGCGTGCACGACGTCGTCGCTCTCGCCGTACCGGCGGGCCAGGTCGGCGCCGACGATCGCGTGCGAGCCCTCCACCTCGTGGGTGAGCGCCTTGCCGATGTCGTGCAGCAGGGCCGCACGCAGGCACAGCGCCCGGTCGAGGCCGAGCTCGTCGGCCATCAGCGCGGCCGCGTGCGCCGACTCGACCAGGTGCTTGAGGACGTTCTGACCGTACGACGTGCGAAGGCGGAGTCGGCCGAGTGTGTGCACGAGCTCCGGATGCAGGTCGGTGATGCCGAACTCGACCACGGTGTCCTCGCCGACTCGCAGGCACGACGTGTCGACCTCGGCGAGGGAGCGTTCGTATTGGTCCTCGATCCGGCTCGGGTGGATCCGGCCGTCGGCGACGAGCGCCTCCAGCGTCAGCCTGGCCGTCTCCCGACGTACCGGGTCGAAGCAGGACAGCAGCACCGCGTCCGGGGTGTCGTCGATGATGAGGTTGACCCCGGTCGTCTGCTCGAAGGAGCGGATGTTGCGCCCCTCGCGGCCGATGATGCGTCCCTTCATGTCGTCACCGGGCAGGTGCACAGACGACACCACCGACTCGGCGGTCTGCTCCGAGGCCAAGCGCTGAATCACCGTGGTGAGGATCCGTCGGGCCCGGAACTCCCCCTCGTCGCGAGCCTCGCGCTCGAGGTCACGCACGAGGACGGCGGCCTCCCGCTTCCCGTCGTTCTCGATCGCGGCGACCAGCTCGGCCTTGGCGTCCGCGGCGGTCAGACCGGCGACGCGCTCGAGCGCAGCCCGACGATCCGCTGCCAGCTCGAGTAGCTGGCCGCGCTGACGGGCGATGTCCTCCTCGACCTGGACCAGTTCGTCGGCACGGTCCTCGAGCTGGCGGGCATCGGCGTCGAGCCGCTCCTCGCGCTCGGCCAGCCGGTGCTCGCGGCGCTCCATATCGAGCCGCTGGTCACGCAGGTCGTCACGCTGGGCCCGCAGATCGGCCTCGGCTTCGACCTTGAGCGCCTTGGCCTGCTTCGACTGCCTGGACGCCCGACGGCGCATCTCCTCGGCGTCGATCCCGGCACGTTGCCGGATCTCCTCGGCAGACCGGCGGGCCGCGGCGAGGTCCGGTGCTGCAGGGCCGGCCGCCCCGGGAGTCTGCGGCCCGACCGTGCCGCTGCGCCGGAGCAGGATGTAGAGCCCGACGCCGAGGCCCAGGACGGCAAGCCACGATGCCGCGACCAGTGACCACACCAGCGTGCTCTGGCTCACCCGGGCTGCTCCCTTCGTCCGCCGAACGCCTCGCGGCGCGCAGCACAAGTGCGCGAAGAGATACACAGCGGGGGGCCGCCGACTCGAGAAAGCCGAGCCGGGACACGGGTCGTCGAGTTGGCGACCAGTCGAAGGCTGGTCAGCGGAGGTCGTGGTGCTTCGGATGGCGGTGTCAGTTCTCAGTGCTGCTGTGTGCTGTCCGTGCGGTGATTTCGTGTGACGACCGCGAGCAGGATCGGCTGCTCCCGGAGTATCCCTGTGTACTCCGGAGGCTAGGTCGCCTCCCGAACCTGGTCAAGGACCGGGGCCTCGCGAGCCGTCGCACCTCAGTCGAGGACGAAGTCGCCCGCGTCTTCGCCGTCGGTGGCGATCTCCTCGCGCACCACCCGGATCGCGATCCCCGGCGGATAACCCCTGCGCGCCAGCATCGCGGCCAGGCGCCGGACGCGGGCTTGACGTTCGAGGCCACGGGTCGAGCGCAGCTTTTGCCGTACCAGGGACCGGGCGAGATCGACCTCGTGCTCAGGGTCGATCCGGTCGAGCGCAGCGCGCGCCACCTCGTCGTCGACACCACGCTGGCGCAGCTCCTGAGCAAGCGCCCTCCGCGCCAA
>JACCUS010000471.1 GCA_013811715.1 Nocardioidaceae bacterium | reverse complement strand
AGCTGACACAGGCCACGAGCGTCAAGGCGAGGGCAGTGGAGGCTGTCACCGCTGGCAGGCATTTTAGGTCAGCCATCGGACGCCTCGGTCCGCTGGGAGCGATACGCGGGCGCGACGCCGTTCTTGGCGTCACCCATCCGGTGGATGCGCAGTGCGTTGGTCGACCCCGGGATGCCCGGCGGACTGCCGGCCACGATCACGACGGTCTCGCCCTCGCTGCAACGTGCGATGTCGAGCAGGGACTTGTCCACCTGCATGACCATCTCGTCGGTGTGCTCGACCCTGGGCACCAAGAACGTCTCGATTCCCCAGGTGAGAGCGAGCTGCGAGCGCACCGCCTGCTCGGGCGTGAACGCCAGCACCGGCACCCGCGAGCGGTACCGCGCCATCCGCCGGGCGGTGTCTCCGGACTGGCTGAATGCGACGAGGAACTTGGCTTCGACCCGCTCGGCCACCTCGGCTGCGGCCTTGCCGATCACACCGGCCCGGGTGCGTGGCTCCCAGCTGATGCCGGCCAGCCGCGCGAGCCCATGGTCCTCGGTCGAGGCGATGATGCGCGCCATGGTCTCGACTGTCTCGATCGGGTACTGCCCCACGCTGGTCTCGCCCGACAGCATCACCGCATCTGCCCCGTCCAGCACCGCGTTGGCGACGTCGGACGCCTCGGCGCGGGTGGGACGCGGCGACGAGATCATCGACTCGAGCATCTGGGTGGCGACGACCACGGGTTTGGCCTTCCGCCGGGCCAGCTCGATGACCTGTTTCTGCAGAAACGGGACATCCTCGAGGGGCATCTCCACGCCGAGGTCGCCGCGCGCCACCATCACCCCGTCGAAAGCCGAGACGATCTCCTCGATGTGTTCGATGGCCTGCGGCTTCTCGATCTTGGCGATGACGGGCAGGAACTCCCCTTCCTCCTCCATCACCTTGCGTACGTCGACAGCGTCCTGGGCGGACCGCACGAAGGACAATGCGATCATGTCGGCGCGCAGGTGCAGCGCCCATCGCAGGTCATCGATGTCCTTGTCGCTGAGCGGGGGGACGCTGACGGTCACGCCCGGAAGGTTGATCCCCTTGCCGTCGCTGACGGTGCCACCGACTTCGACCCGGGTCACCACGTCGGTGCCGGAGACCTCGACGGCGGTGAGCCGGACGTTGCCGTCGTCGATCAAGATGGCGTCGCCGACGCCGACATCTCTTGGCAGCCCGTCGTACGTCGTGCGGCAGACCTGCTTGTCGCCGGCCACCTCTCGGGTGGTGATGGTGAACTCATCCCCCTCGAGCAGCGTGACCGGCCCCTTCTCAAAGCGGCCGAGCCGGATCTTCGGCCCTTGCAGGTCGACCAGGATGCCGACGGCGTGGCCCGACTCGTCCGACGCCTTGCGCACCATCGAATAGGTCTGCTCATGGTTCTCGCGGGTGCCGTGGCTGAGGTTGAGACGTGCCACGTTCATGCCGGCGTCGACGAGCTCACGTATCACCTTGTGGGTCGACGTGGCGGGTCCGAGGGTGCAGACGATCTTGGCTCTACGCACCCCCCGAGCCTACCCAGGTCACCACCGGGCACAGCCAAGTCAGCCCAGGCCGGCGCCGACGAGGTCGCCGATGAAGTAGGTCAGCGCGGCCGCAGCCGCGCCCAACGTCAGCTGGCGCAGCCCCCCGTACCACCAGCTACGCGTGGTCACGGCCGACACGATGGCGCCGCAGGCGAAGAGAGCGACCAGGCTGGCGATCAGCGCGGGTAGCAGCGCGGTGGCGCCCAGCACGTAGGGCACCACGGGAATCGCGGCGCCGACGGCGAAGGAGATGAAGGAAGAGACGGCCGCCACCAGCGGAGAGGGGAGATTGTCCGGGTCGACGCCGAGCTCTTCTCGAGCGTGCACCGATACGGCGAGCAACGGATCGGCGTGGACCTGTTCTGCGATGGCCTCGGCGAGATCGCGGCCGAGCCCCTTGTCGACGTACGTCTGGGCCAGCTCCGCCTGCTCGGCCCGGGGGTTCTCCGCGATCTCACGGCGCTCGACGTCGATCTCCAGCTGGACGTTCTCCGCCTGGCTCGCCACCGACGTGTACTCCCCCGCGGCCATTGAGAACGAGCCGGCCGCGAGGCCGGCCAGGCCGGCAAGCACCACCTGGCCGTGGTTGTCGCCACCGGTGCCGCCCACCACACCGGCGATCAGAGCGAAGTTCGAGACCAGCCCGTCCATCGCCCCGAACACCGCCGGTCGCAGCCATCCGGTCGCGGCATCGCCGTGCTCGTGCTGGACGTTCTCAGCACCCGGCCCCGCAGCGGCAGCGTTCACCTTGTCGACTCCTCCGACGACTCCTCCGTCGCCTCCTCCGACGGATCCGGGTCCGGCACCGGCTGGACGTCTGTCTCGCGTCCGGGGTGGCGCCTGCCCACGACGATCAGGTAGCCCAATGCCGCGAGGAACACGATGATCGACGCCCAGATGTTTATCCGCATCCCGAGGAGCTCGTTGGCGGGGTCGACACGAAGGCTCTCGATCCAGCCACGGCCTACGGTGTAGCCCATCACATACAGCGCGAACGCCCGCCCGAACCCGAGCTCGAACCGGCGCTCAGCCCAGATGACCAGGCCTGCCATACCGAATACCCACAGCGACTCGTACAGGAAGGTGGGATGGAACGTCTCGTGCTCCTGCAGGTCACCCCGGTGGTCGGGGTCGATCTGGAGTCCCCACGGGAGCGTGGTCGGTCTGCCGTAGAGCTCCTGGTTGAACCAGTTCCCCCAGCGGCCGATGCCCTGCGCGACGGCGATCCCCGGCGCCAGCGCGTCGGCGTACGCCCGGAACTTCATCCGCCGACGCCGACAACCGATGTAGGCGCCCAGCGCCCCCAGCGCGATCGCGCCCCAGATGCCGAGTCCGCCGCGCCAGATGTAGAGCGCCGTGATCGGGTCCTTGCCCTCTCCGAAGTACAGCTGAGGGTCGGTGATCACGTGGTAGATGCGGCCGCCGACCAGTCCGAACGGCACCGCCCACACCGCTACGTCTCCGATGGCGCCACGCTGGCCACCGCGGGCGACCCAACGTCGTTCACCGACCCACACCCCCGCGACGATCCCCACGATGATGCACAGCGCGTAACCGCGGATCGGGAAGTCGCCCAGGTACCACACGCCGTCGCTCGGACTGGGGATGGAGGCAATGGTCATCTCGTCAGCAACCTACCGTGAGCGGTGGCCAGCGATGGTCACGACCCGGCCAGCACGGTGACGTCGGCGACCAGGTCGGAGACGGGTGTGCCCTGTGTCCAGATCACCGGCGCATGGTCTGCGAAGAACCCGATCACCTGCGCGCCGTGGCCGACGTCGTACCCGCCGCTCGGCAGCCGCTTCATCCCCTCGATGGCGACCCCCATGGCGTCGGCCGCCCGGACGATGTCGGGCAGGTCGCCGGTGAGGCCGACGAAGTCCTCGTGGTAGCGGTCGAGGTAGGCGCGCATCACCTCCGGCGTGTCGCGGCGAGGGTCGGTCGTGACGACGACGACCTGTGTCTGGTCGCGCACCTCGTCGGGAAGTTGCAGGTAGGCGGCGGTGAGGTCGCTCATCACCAGCGGGCAGACGTCTGGGCAGTGCGTGTAGCCGTAGAACACCAGCGTCACCGGGTAGCCCGTGTCGGTGATCAGGTTGAAGCGCTCGTGGTTGGTGGCCGTCAGCGTGACATCCGGCATGTGGTACGGCGTCGCGGGCTCGGCCCCGAGGAACCTCGAGTTGTCCTCGACCTCGGACACGATGACGCCGCCAGGGTTGTCGGGCTGGGGCAGGTCCGGCTCTGCCGCACCTCCGCACGACGCGGCGACCGTCGTTGCCAGCAACGCGCCCGCCAGGGCTGACCCGGGTCGGGTGGATAGGCTCATCTGTTGGTCCAACTCGACAGCGCGGGTCAAAGTTCCCCGCGGACCCCGGCAGCCAGGTCGTGGGCGAGCGCGCCGACGGCGACCACCGCCGCGGAGGGGTCGGGCGCGTCGGCAACACAACGCACGAAGGCGCTGCCGACGATGACGGCGTCGGCGAAGGATGCCACCTCGGCGGCCTGAGCACGGGTCGAGACTCCGAGGCCCACCCCGACCGGGAGGCCGGACAGCTCCCGTACCCGGGCGACGAGCCGGGGGGCGGCACTGCTGGTCTGGTCGCGGGCGCCGGTGACCCCCATGACTGAAGTGGCGTAGACGAAGCCACGGCAGGCGGCACTCGTCATCTCCAGCCGCTCCGTGGTGGAGGAGGGGGCCACCAAGAACACCTTGTCGAGGTCGTGCCGGTCAGCGGCCCCGATCCAGTCCGTGGCCTCCTCCGGGATCAGGTCGGGCGTGACCAGCCCGGCTCCACCCGCTGAAGCGAGATCGGCGGTGAACCGGTCGACGCCGTACCGCTCGACCGGGTTCCAGTAGGTCATCACCAACGTCGGTGCGCGGTCGGCGACCGCCTCGACCACCCGCAACACGTCGCGGATGCGGGTGCCTCCCTCGAGCGCGATCTGGGCGGCCGCCGAGATCGTGGGGCCGTCCATGACCGGGTCGGAGTAGGGCAGGCCGATCTCGATGGCGTCGACGCCCGCGTCGACCATCGCCCGGGCCAGGTCGATCGAGGTCGCCACGGTCGGGAAACCCGCCGGCAGGTAGCCGACCAGTGCGGCCCGGCCCGCGCTTCGGGCGGCCTCGAGGGCTGAGCCCGAGCCCGTCATGCGCGCGACGCCTCGACCGCCGGCTGCTCCGCGCCGGCGGCGGCCGTCTCGACGAGACCGAACCAGTGAGCGGCGGTGTCCATGTCCTTGTCTCCCCGGCCGGACAGGCACACGAGCAGCACCGCCTCACTGCCGAGCTCGAGGGCCACGTCGAATGCTCCGGCCAGGGCGTGGGCGCTCTCGATGGCCGGGATGATCCCCTCCGTCCGCGCCAACAGCGCCATCGCCTCCATCGCCTGCGCGTCGGTGATCGGCCGGTACGACGCCCGACCCGTCTCGGCAAGCCAGGCGTGCTCCGGGCCGACACCGGGATAGTCCAGGCCGGCTGAGATCGAGTGCGACTCGGTCGTCTGGCCCTCGTCGTCTTGGAGCAGGAAGGAGCGGGCTCCGTGCAGCACACCCACATCGCCGGCGCTTATCGGGGCGGCATGCCGGCCGGAGTCCATCCCGTCCCCGCCGGCCTCGAAGCCGTAGAGCCGCACCGCCTCGTCGGCGACGAATCCCGCGAAGAGGCCGATGGCGTTGGAGCCGCCCCCCACGCAGGCCAACGCGGCGTCGGGGAGCCGGCCCCAGTTGTCGAGCATCTGCTGACGTGCCTCGTCGCCGATACCGCGGGTGAAGTCACGGACCAGAGCGGGGAACGGGTGCGCTCCGGCCGCCGTACCGAGCAGGTAGTGGGTGGAGTCGACATTGGCGACCCAGTCGCGCAACGCCTCGTTGATCGCGTCCTTCAGGGTGCGGCTCCCGGCTCCTACGGGGACGACCTCGGCGCCGAGCATCCGCATCCGGGCGACGTTGAGGGCCTGCCGCTCCATGTCGACCTCGCCCATGTAGATCACGCAGTCGAGGTCGAAGTAGGCGCAGGCGGTCGCGGTGGCGACGCCGTGCTGGCCGGCGCCCGTCTCGGCGATGACCCGGCTCTTGCCCATCCGCTTGGTCAACAGCGCCTGCCCGAGCACGTTGCGGATCTTGTGGGCGCCGGTGTGGTTGAGGTCCTCGCGCTTGAGGAGCACCCGGGCACCGACGGCCTCGGAGAAACGTTCGGCGTCGTACAACCGGCTCGGCAGCCCGGCGTAGTCGGCCAACAACCGGTGGAACTCGACGCTGAACGACTCATCGCCCAACGCCGAGCGCCAGCACTCTTCCAGCTCGTCGAGCGGGGCGATCAACGCCTCGGGAATGAAGCGGCCACCGAAGCGGCCGAAGTGCCCGGCAGGATCGGGCATCGGATGGGTCATGGACGGAGTCCTCGCGTCAGTGTCGTTGTTTGAGCGCCGGGTGAGCCCCGGCGGCCACCATGTCGGACACCGCGGTCCGAGGGTCCTTGCCGGTGACGAGGGACTCTCCGACGAGTACGACGTCCGCGCCGTTGCGGGCGTACTCCAAGACGTCGCGCGGCCCACGCACGCCGGACTCCGCCACCCGCACGACGCCCTCGGGGATGCGTGGGGCCAGCCGGACGAAGGTGTCCCGGTCAACCTGAAGGGTCAACATGTTGCGGGCGTTGATACCGATCAGGTCTGCGCCGCAGTCCAGCGCCCGGGCAACCTCCACCTCTGTGTGCACCTCGACGAGTGGTGTCAACCCGATCGAGCGGGCCCGGTCGACTAGGCCCTCGAGCTCGTGGTCGGTCAGGGCCGCCACGATGAGGAGGGCCAAATCGGCGCCGGCGGCGCGGGCCTCCCACAGCTGATAGGCCGTGACGATGAAGTCTTTGCGCAGCACGGGCACCGACACCGAGGAGCGAACCGCCTGCAGGTCCGCAAGCGTCCCGCCGAAGCGTCGCTCCTCGGTGAGGACGCTGATCGTCGCCGCGCCGCCCGCCTGGTAATCCGCGGCAAGGGCCGCCGGGTCGGCGATGTCGGCGAGCGCGCCCCCGCTCGGGCTGGACCGCTTGACCTCTGCGATGACCGAGATGCCGCCGGCGCGGTACTCGGGCATGGGGTCGAGTGCCGGGTCCTGTCGCGCCGCCATCTGCTTCAAGGCGTCGAGACTGACCTCAAGTTGTCGCTCGGCGAGGTCGAGGCGAACTCCGGCGATGATGTCCTCGAGGACCGACACGGCTACCGCGCGCCCAGACCCATGGCCTGCATGACCCTGCCTGCCACCACGGCGACCGCCAGTAGCGCGACGCCGATCCAAAAGACCGGCCAACTGCCGATCACGAGCCCGACGGCGCCCACTCCGAACGCGGCGAGGGAGACGAGGACAGCGGTCCACGCGGCGGGGGTGTTGCCGTGGTGCGCCATTTGCGGCGGGCTCCTCTCGTCGGTCCCGGCCCCATTGTGTCGTGCGGATATCAGCGGGTCTGCGTGGGGTCGTGTCCCCGGTCGAGCGCACGCCACAGCCGAGTCTCGTCAGCTGCGTCATCGGGTTCGGTCGATGTCTGTTCGCGTACGGCAGGGGCGTCGTACCGACTGCCCATGCTCGGCCATCGAGCGCCGAACCTGACGACCATCGCGCCCGCGCCGGCACAGCCGACGGCGCCGGCGAGCGCCACCCAGCGCCAGGCCAGGGTCGAGGTCTCGTAGCCACCGCCGGCGTACCCCTTGGCAGCAAGCTGCTCGGCAAGGGACGCGGTGGCCGGGCCAGGCCAGATCCCCGCGGCGAGAACCCCGACCGCTGCCGCCGTGATCACCAGTCCCAACGCGCGGCGCACCCAGCCACCGGTGGCGACGACCGCCCCGAAGGCGGCGAGCATCGCCACGCCGAGAGCGCCGGCGAGCGGGGACAGACCGGCCCCGGTGGTCGTGGCCTCCAGCGTCGGCAGCCCCGGCACCGTGGCGGTCGCCCCGACCCACGGTCGCGCCACCCCGACGACCACCGCTGTGGCGCAGAGCAGCCCGAGGAGCAGTGTCGCCGGGTAGCCACCCGAACGCTCGTCGATGCCCTCAGCGCGCTGCATGCCTTCGCTTGTGGCTGAAGCTTCGGGAGTGATCTTGGGCGGGTCTTCAGCCATTGGCTTGGCCGTCGGATCGTTCGGTCGGGAGCACCGCGCCGTCGAAGCAGGTGATCGCGCCGGTATGACAGGCCGGACCGTGCTGGTCGACGAGCAGCAGCACCGTGTCGCCGTCGCAGTCCAGCCGCACCTCACGGACGTGTTGGACGTGGCCGGAGGTCTCTCCCTTCACCCATCGGGTCTGCCGGCTGCGGCTCCAGTACGTCGCCCGGCGCGTCTCGGTGGTCAGGCGCAGCGCCGCCGCATCCATCCAGGCCAACATCAGCACGGCCTTGGACGTGGCATCTTGGACGACGGCCGGCACCAGGCCGTTGTCGTCGAACCTCACCTGGCCGACCGGAACGTGCGCCGGTGCCTCCGGAGGCCGGCTTTCGGACACCTCGGGGGGCAGCGTCTCCCGCCCTGGTTTGACTTCACTCACACATGCCATTGTCCCCCACCGACCCCGGGGGCCCGAAGCCCCTGACTCAGTCCGCCCGCAGGGG
>JACCUS010000466.1 GCA_013811715.1 Nocardioidaceae bacterium | reverse complement strand
GAAGGCCGCCAGGAGGGCCGCCGGAAAGTTGGCCGTGCGACCGGGCGAACGAGCCTGGACAGGCCGTGAGATAGCCGAGGTGAGGAAGACCTTGGAGTCCGACGCGACCCGGCTCAGGGCCGAGATCGCGGGGGCCGAGGTCGAGATCGGTCACCTGCTGCGAGATGGCGGGGAGGGCGCTGGCAACGACCAGGCCGATGTCGGCTCGAGCACTTTCGAGCGCGACCATGAGATGACCATGGCCAAGAACGCCCGCGAGAACCTCGCACAGGTGGAGTCGGCATTGAGCCGGATCGACGACGGCACGTACGGGATCTGCACCTCGTGTGGCCAGCCGGTAGGCAAGATGCGGCTGCAGGCATTCCCTCGTGCGACACTGTGCATGGAATGCAAACAACGCCAGGAACGCCGCTGAGCGACGACACGACCGCGGACTCGTCGCCAGCCGGTAGCCGGAAGACCACACTGTGGGCGGCGGTAGCCGCGGTGGTGTGCCTGGTCGACCAGGCCACCAAGTGGTGGGCCGAGCGGGCACTCGACGACGGTCAAGTCGTGCAGCTCTTGGGTGGCTGGCTGCGGTTGAGATTGGTTCACAATCCCGGCGCCGCGTTCAGCCTCGGCACCGGCTACACACTTGTGCTGACCATGGTCGCCCTGGTGGTCATCGCCGTCTGCATCAAGATGGCACGCCGGCTGGGCAGTCGAGGGTGGGCCGTCGCGCTCGGCCTACTGCTCGGGGGTGCCCTGGGCAACATGACCGACCGGATCTTTCGCAATCCCTCGCCCTTCCGAGGCCATGTGGTCGACTTCTTGGAGCTGCCCAACTGGCCGGTGTTCAATCTTGCGGACACAGCCATCTGTACGGCGGCGGCGCTCTTCGTCGTACTCAGTCTTCGGGGTGTGCGTCTCGACGGCACGATCGTCGGCAAGCCGTGACGCTGAGTACCGAACGCAAGGTCGTGCACGTCCCGAGCGGGCTGGCCGGCGAGCGCGTCGATGCGGCCCTCGCGCGCATGTTCGGGCTCTCCCGCACCAAGGCGGCGGAGCTGGTGGCGGCCGGTGAGGTGACGCTGGACGGTGCCGCTCCCGCCAAGTCCGACCGAGTCAGCGAGGGCGCCTTCCTGGAGGTGTCGATTCCAGCCCCTGACGCGCCGGCGCGAGTCGTTCCCGAAACCGTCGAAGGGCTGCGGATCGTTTTCGACGACGAGGCTTTCGTCGTCATCGACAAGCCCGTCGGTGTGGCCGCCCACCCGAGCGTCGGCTGGCGCGGCCCGACCGTGCTCGGGCACCTCGCCGCCGCCGGCTTCCAGATCACCACCTCGGGGGTGCCCGAGCGGCACGGGATCGTCCAACGACTCGACGTCGGCACCAGCGGCCTGATGGTGGTGGCGAAGTCCGAGCACGGCTACTCGCGGCTGAAGAACGCCTTCCGTCAGCGTGCCGTTGACAAGATCTACCATGCGCTGGTCCAGGGCCATCTGGACCCCCTGCGCGGCACGATCGACGCGCCGATCTACCGACACCCCAAGCACGCCTACAAGTTCGCGGTGGGGCAGGGAGGCCGACCCAGCATCACCCACTACGAGACGCTGGAGGCGCATCGGTTCGCGTCCCTGCTCGAGATCGCACTGGAGACCGGACGCACCCACCAGATCAGGGTGCACATGAGTGCGCTGCACCATCCGTGCCTGGGTGATCTGACGTACGGCGCCGACCCGGCGCTGGCCCGTCGGGTCGGCCTGTCGCGGCAGTGGTTGCACGCCACCCGGTTGCGCTTTGAGCACCCGAACAGCTCGACATGGGTCGAGTTCGAGTCGGCGTACCCCGATGACCTTGCGCACGCCCTCGACGTCATCCGCCAATAACCACCGACACGCCAGTTGTGGCCCTGTTTCACCGGCGTGTCGGACCACAATTGCCGTTTCGGCGGGGTGGCAGCAGGGCGATAACTGACGTCTGGGCAAGGTGGGAGCCGGAGCGGGCCCGGACTGTCGAGGCTGACCCGCCAGAAGGTGTGTCGGGGATCGATGCGACCCTGTCTGTCGGCGTACGCTGTGGTTCTTCCCCAGCCGAGCCGGCGCGAGTCCGGCTCACTGTGTCACGTCGTCGCTGCGCCATGTCGGCACCGCTGCCATGGCGTCAGACCCGCGAGGAGGCCCCGCGCCCATGCCGAGTTCGTCGGACTTCGTGCATCTGCACGTCCACACCGAGTTCTCGATGCTTGACGGCGCGGCGCGGGTCGGCGAGCTGTTCGACGAGACGGCCCGGCTGGGGATGCCGGCGCTGGCGATCACCGACCACGGCAACATGTTCGGCGCCTTCGAGTTCTACCAGGCCGCCAAGGCGCGCGACGTCAAGCCGATCATCGGCTGCGAGGCGTACTGGACCCCCGGCACCAGCAGGTTCGAGCGGCGTCGGGTGCGGTGGGGGAACGGTGACGGCGACGACGTCTCCGGCGGCGGCGCCTACACGCACGCGACGATGCTTGCCGAGACCACCGACGGCCTGCACAATCTCTTCCGGTTGGCATCGCTGGCCTCGACCGAGGGCCAGTTCTACAAGCCGCGGATGGACCGCGACCTGCTCGAACGCTTCGGCAAGGGGATCATCGCCACCACCGGTTGTCCCGGAGGGGAGGTCCAGACGCTGCTCCGCCTCGGCAGGTACGACGACGCGCGCGAGGCCGCAGCCGGCTACCGCGACCTGTTCGGCGCGGACAACTACTTCGTGGAGCTCATGGACCACGGCCTCGACATCGAGCGCCGCGTCCGCGATGACCTGCTGCGCCTCTCCAAGGAGCTCGACCTCCCGCTCGTGGCCACCAACGACCTGCACTACACCAGGCCCGCGGACTCCATCGGACACGACGCGCTGCTGTGCGTTCAGACCGGCTCGACGGTCAACGACGCCAACCGATTCACGCTTCAAGGCGACGGCTACTACCTCAAGAGTCCCGAGGAGATGCGCCACGTCTTCCGCGACCTGCCGGAGGCCTGCGACAGCACGCTTCTGATCGCCGAGCGGTGCGACGTCGAGTTCCCGGTGGGACGCAACCTGATGCCGCGCTTCGACGTACCCGAGGGCGAGACCGAGGAGACCTGGTTCGTCAAGGAGGTGGAGACCGGTCTGAGGCGGCGCTACCCGAAGGGCGTCACCGCCGAGGCGCGGGCCCGGGCCG
The DNA here is from genome assembly GCA_013811715.1 of Nocardioidaceae bacterium. Classification (GTDB taxonomy): domain Bacteria; phylum Actinomycetota; class Actinomycetes; order Propionibacteriales; family Nocardioidaceae; genus JACCUS01. Next base: position 4,545 of record JACCUS010000466.1, on the reverse strand, counting down.
ACGGCGAGACAACGACGATCCTGCAGATGGGGTTCCCCGGCTACTTCCTCGTGGTGGCCGACCTGATCAACTGGGCGAAGTCGCAGGGCATCCGGGTCGGACCTGGTCGCGGTTCGGCGACCGGCGCCATCGTCGCCTACGCGATGGGCATCACCGACCTCGACCCGCTCGTCCACGGCCTCCTCTTCGAGCGCTTCCTCAACCCCGAGCGCGTCTCGATGCCCGACATCGACATCGATTTCGATGAGCGCCGGCGAGGCGAGGTGATCCGCTACTGCACCGACAAGTACGGCGAAGACCGGGTCGCCCAGATCGTTACGTACGGCACCATCAAGGCGAAGCAGGCACTCAAGGACTCCTCCCGGGTGCTCGGCTACCCGTTCGCGATGGGGGAGCGCCTCACCAAGGCCATGCCCCCTGCGGTCATGGGCAAGGACATCTCGCTGAGCGGGATCTTCGACACCGAGCACAAGCGCCATCGGGAGGCGGCCGAGTTCCGGTCGCTCTACGACTCCGACCCCGACGTGCAGAAGATCACCGACACGGCTCGCCAGCTGGAGAACCTCAAGCGACAGTGGGGGGTCCACGCCGCCGGAGTCATCATGTCGAGCGAGCCGTTGATCGACGTGATCCCGATAATGCGCCGCGAGCAGGACGGCGCCACCATCACCCAGTTCGACTACCCGTCATGTGAGGCGCTGGGGCTGCTCAAGATGGACTTCTTGGGTCTGCGCAACCTCACGGTCATCGAGGACGCGCTGGCCAACCTTCGGGCCAACCGTGACATCGACATCGACCTGGAGCGGCTCGGTCTCGACGACACGGCGACGTATGCCTTGCTGGCGCGCGGCGACACCCTCGGCGTCTTCCAGCTCGACGGTGCCCCGATGCGTCAGCTGTTGCGGCAGCTGAGGCCGGACAGTTTCGAGGACATCGCCGCCGTGCTGGCGCTCTACCGACCGGGCCCGATGGGCGCGAACAGCCACACCAACTACGCCCTGCGCAAGAACGGCAGGCAGGAGATCGGGGCGATCCACCCGGAGCTCGAAGCGCCGCTGAAGGAGATCCTGGCCCCGACGTACGGCCTGATCATCTACCAGGAGCAGGTGATGGAGATCCCGCAGAAGCTCGCTGGGTACTCGCTCGGGAAGGCCGATCTGCTTCGACGCGCGATGGGAAAGAAGAAGCGTGCGGTGCTCGACGCCGAGTTCGAGGGCTTCCGCGACGGGATGATCGCTAACGGCTTCTCCCCAGGCGCGGTGCAGACACTGTGGGACATCTTGTTGCCGTTCTCCGACTACGCCTTCAACAAGTCCCACACCGCTGGCTACGGGCTGGTGTCCTACTGGACCGCCTACCTCAAGGCGAACTTCCCGGCCGAGTACATGGCGGCGCTGCTCACCAGCGTCGGCGACGCGAAGGACAAGTCGGCGGTGTACCTCAACGAGTGTCGCCGGATGGGCATCAAGGTGCTGCCGCCAGACGTCAACGAGTCACAGGCGAACTTCACACCGGTCGGCACCGACATCCGCTTCGGGCTGTCCGCGATCCGCAACGTCGGCAACAATGTCGTCGCCGGGCTGGTGGGGGCGCGGGAGGCCGGGGGCAGGTTCACCGACTTCGGCGACTTCATGTCGAAGGTCCCCGTGCCTGTCTGCAACAAGCGCGTGCTCGAGTCGCTGTGCAAGGCCGGGGCGTTCGACTCACTGGGCTACTCCCGACGTGCTCTGGTCGCCGTCCATGAGGATGCTGCAGACCAGTACATCGACCTCAAGCGCAACGAGGCCATCGGGCAGGACTCGCTGTTCGACGGGCTCGACGACGACAATTTCTCGGCTGTGTCGATCCAGGTCCCCGACCTGGCGGAGTGGGACAAGCGCGTCCTCCTCGCCAACGAGCGCGACATGCTCGGGCTGTACGTGTCCGACCACCCGCTCAACGGCCTCGAGCACGTTCTGACCCGGTCGAGCGACGTAAGCATCGGCCAGCTGATCACCGACGAGGAGCGCCAAGACGGCAGCATGGTCGCGATGGCGGGGCTCATCACCTCGGTGGTGCGGAAGAACACCAAGAAGGGCGACCTGTACGCCGCCGTCACGCTCGAGGACCTCGAGGGCGCCGTCAACGTGTTGGTGTTCCCGCGCGAGTATCAGCTTTCCTCGACGTTGCTCATCGAGGACTCTGTGGTGCGGGTCTTGGGCAGGGTGAAGCGTCGTGACGACGCGGTCGAGTTGATCTGTGTCGAGATCACCGTGCCAGACCTCGAGAGCGGCGCCGTCCACGGCCCGGTGGTGATCTCGATGCCAGCGATTCGCGTCACGCCACCCCTTGTCGACCAGCTCAAGGACGTGCTCGCGACGCATCCCGGCGTGGCCGACGTCCAGCTGAAGCTGCTGTCGGCCGGCCGGACCATGGTGATGCGGCTCGACGAGCGGCTGCGGGTGACACCCACCCCCGCGTTGATGGCCGACCTGAAGGCATTGCTCGGCCCTGCGTGCCTGTCAGCCTAGGATTCACGGCGTGGCAGACGACGTACCGCACCGACATGCCTTGGCGCCGTACCCGCACGCAGCGACCGACGCACAGCCGACCTTCACCCGCGAGGATGAAGACGGGCGGGTCGTCGACCGGTTGGCTTTCGTCGGTTGGTGCGCGCTCGCTGGCATCCTCGCCGGGCTGCTGGGCGGACTGCTGTGGGTCTACCTCGCCGAACCGCCCATCGTACCGCCGAGCGCCGAGGGCTCCTTCCCTGGTGAGCGCGAGCTCGACCAGCAAACGGAGGTCACGATGTGGTTCCTGGCCGTCGGGGTCGTCGGCGGCTTGATCGCCGGGCTGTTGGCGGGGTGGCGAGGGCACCGCCACGGTTGGGTCAGCGTCATCGGCGTCCTCGTCCTGGGTGCCGTCGCGGCCGCGGCGACGTATCGCTCGGGTGTGTTGTTCCACCCCGACCCCGAGGTGTTGGGTGGCCTGGTGACCAGCGGGATCGTCATCGACAGCTGGGTGGTGGCGCTGGGCTGGCCGATCGGCGGGCTCATCGGGGCGTTGGGGGCCATCTTCGGCTGGCGGAAAGAGCAAAAGAGCCTCCGAGTGGCCCCCGAGTCAAGTAGCGTTTTACCCGGCCGTTAATTCTTCACGAGGGGATGCGTCGATGTCGAGCAACAACCCACCTCCCGGGTCCGGACAGCCCTGGGGTCAACCCCAGCACCAGCAGTCACCGCAGCAACCTCCGCCCGGCGGTCAACGCCCAGGCGGGGATCCGGCTGCCGGTGGCCCGAGCGAGGCCCCACCCACGCAGGTCCGGCCCATCCAAGGCGGCTACGGCCAGCAGCAGGGCGGGGGTTACGGCCAGCAGCAGGGCGGTTACGGCCAGCAGGGCGGGGGCTACGGCCAGCAGGGCCAGCAGGGTGGCTACGGCCAGCAGGGCCAGCAGGGCGGCTACGGCCAGCAAGGTGGCTACGGCCAGCAGGGCGGTGGCTACGGCCCCGGCGGTCCAGGCGACTATGTCCACGGCGGCCCGGGAGGCCAGCCGCCTTACCACCAGCCTCCGCAGGGCAAGAAGCGCGGCTTCAAGGCGATCATCCTCGCCTGCGTGATGGCAGTCCTCGTCGCTGGCGGTGGGTTCGCGCTCTACAAGGCCGACCCCTTCGGGCTGTTCCGCGCCGGCCCGCAGGCTGCCGAGGCGCTGCCGGCCGACGCCGTCTTCTACTTCGGGGTCGACCTGGACCCCTCCGCCGAGCAGAAGGTCGACGCGCTGCGATTCCTCAACCATTTCCCGGCCTTCCGTAACGCTGCGGGCCTGCAGGACGCGGGCGCCGACATCCGCAAGGCCGTTTTCGAGCAGGCCGTCGCGACGTCGGGCTGCGACCTGAGCTACGCGGACGACATCGAGCCCTGGCTGGGTTACAAGTTCGGTGGCGCGGCCGTGCCGGTAAGTGGCCAGGGCGAGCCGGAGGTGGTGGTCGCGATCGAGGTGACCGATGAGGGCGGGGCCGAGACCGGCCTCGCAGCTGTCAACGAGTGTGCGAAGCAAGACAGCGGTGTCGGCTTCGCGTTCGCATTCGTCGGCGACTACGCCGTGGCGGCAGAGACTCAGGAGCTCGCCGACAAGTACGCCGCGGCCGCCGAAGACGAGTCGCTGGCCGACAGCCAGGAGTTCGCCGACGACATCGAGGCCTTGGGCGACCTCGGCGTGGCGACGACGTGGGTCGACGTCAAGGGCACCATGGACGCCTTTGGCTCGGGGATGGGGATGCTCGGAGCAGCACAGCTTCAGTTCCTGGAAACGGCCTATCAGCGAGTGGCGGCCACGTTCCGCTTCGAGAGCGACAGCGCCGAGATCATCACGAGTATCTACGGTGACCTCCCGGCGATCGACCATGGCGAGAACCAGATCGTCAACCTGCCTGACACGACGGCTGTCGCCTTCTCTCAAGCCGGTGGCGACGAACGGATCGGCCAGGCGTGGGATGCCCTCCTCGACGCCCAACGCAACATGGGCACGGACGTCGACGCCCAGATCGCTCAGTTCGAGAACCAGACCGGGCT
>JACCUS010000436.1 GCA_013811715.1 Nocardioidaceae bacterium | reverse complement strand
GCTCACGCGCGGACTCCATCGCCTGCTCGGTGAAGAGGTAGCTCTCAAGCCGCAACGCGCTCGCCCCCGACACCAGGGTGAGCGAGTCGGGCAGCGCGAACAGGATCAGGTCGTACTTCTCGTCGGTGCGCTCCAAGAAGGCCCGGCCGTCGTCGGTGTACGTCGAGACGCGGGGATCGTCGTACGACCGGTCGGGGTTGAACGTCTCCCCGAACTCGAGCAGGCTTGGGTCGATCTCGACGGCGTCGACATGTCGGGCGCCGCGCGTCAGCGCGATCGACACGTCAGTGCCGGTGCCGGCGCCGACGATCAGCACGTTCTCCGGCGGGTCGGGCACCCGGAGGTAGGGCTCGCTGTAGAACGGCTCCTGCAGCTCGCGCGTTGCTGCCGTGGTGAGCCGCTGGTGGGGGATGCCGTTCACGTAGACCTGCCACTGGGTGCCGTTGTTGCCGTCGTCTTGGGCGAACGTCGACACCTGGTAGTACGGCGACCAGAAGACGTCGCTGCCGTCGCCCTCCTCGTCCTGGGTGAGCGGGTAGCCGAACATCGCGACCATCGCGACCGCCAGCGTGACCGAGACCGACGTGCCCGCCATGCCGAACAGCACCAAGAACAGCAGCGCGACGACCGAGAACCACACCAGTGGGGGAGCGCCGATGAACGAGCAGAGGGTGAACCCGGCAATCCCGAACAGCGACCCGATCAGGTCGTAGCGGTACGCGTCGAGACGCGGCAGGTCCTTGAAGCAGTTGGCGACGAGCTCTCCCGGCCCGGCCAGGATGGCCGCCACCGCCAAGAAGATCAGCGGAAGGGTCACCCAGATCGGAGGGCCGGACGTGCCGAGGCTGGTGAAGAAGATCACGGAGCTGTCGGTGCGGTCGACGGTGACGGGGTAGGCCGTGACGAAGCCGACGAGTGCGAGCAGCGCCATCGGCGAGTAGTACGGCAGCCCCCGGTCGGGCTTCCCGGCGCGCAAGAATCCCAGACCGATCCCGAGGAACGACCCCAGCAGCACGAAGTTGCTGAAGTAGCTCAGGTGCACGACCATGGCGCCCGACCACCTGATGAGCGCCAGCTCCAAGAACAGCATCAGCGCGCTCGCCAGCACCAGCCGAAGTCGCGTGCTCACCTGTCCCCGCCGATCCGTCGTCGGTGCGCCGAACTGGCCGACGCGTGCGACGGCCAATCTGCCATATTGCAGGGGTGACGTTCGAGCAGATGTGGAAGATGCTGCTCCCGATCGGCCGGAACGCGCGGACAGGCGGCTACTCCCGCTCGCCGTTCGCCTCTGCCGAGCGGGAGTGCATGGCCTGGTACGGCGAGGAGGCCGCCCGACGCGACCTCGAGGTCGAGTACGACGGCCAGGGCAACGCCATCGCCTGGTGGCGTCCCGAGGGTGCGGCGGGCAGGGGCGTTCTCGTCGGGTCTCACCTCGACTCCGTCGACGATGGCGGCGCCTTCGACGGTCCGCTCGGGGTGATCTCGTCGTTCGCGGCGATCGACCTGCTGCGCGACCGCGGCGTCGTACCCACGAAACCGGTCGGCGTGGGCGTCTTCGTGGAAGAGGAGGGCTCCCGCTTCGGCATCGCCTGCCTCGGCTCGCGGCTGGCCACCGGCCGCATCGACGCGGCCACGGCGGCAGGGCTGAAGGACGCGGACGGGACGTACCTGCTCGACGCGATGACGGCGGTCGGCTGCGAGCCTTCGCTCGGCCGGTCAGCGATGCTCGAGCAGGTCGAGGTGTTCGTCGAGCTCCATGTGGAGCAGGGGCGCGACCTGGTCCACCGGCTGCGTCCCATCGGGGTGGCGTCGGCGAGCTGGGCACACGGGCGATGGCGGTTCGACTTCGCCGGCGAGCCCAACCACGCGGGCGCGACGCGGATGGAGGACCGGCACGACCCGATGCTGACCTACGCCATGACGGCACTGGCTGCCAACAAGCAGGCCAGGCTCGGTGGAGCCCGGGCGACCTTCGGGCGCGTCACGGTCGAGCCCAACAACACGAACGCGATCCCGTCGCGGGTGCAGGCCTGGCTCGATGCTCGGGGTGCGGACGCCGAGCTCGTCGACCGGTTGGTGGCCGACATCGGTCGGCAGGCCGGCCAGCGCGCTGAGCGCGACGGCACCACGGTTTCGGTGACCGCGGAGTCGGTGTCGCCTACCGTCGGTTTCGACGTCGGCTTGTCGCGACGGATCGCTACGATCCTCGGCGACGCACCGGTCATCCCGACCGGCGCCGGCCACGACGCGGCCATCCTGCAGCTGGCCGGCATCTCGTCGGCCATGCTCTTTGTGCGCAACCCCACCGGCGTCTCGCACTCTCCTGCGGAGGTCGCCGAGATGGCTGACTGCCTCGAGGGAGTCGAGGCACTTGCGCAAGTGCTCGAGGATCTCGCGACGTGACGAGGTACTGGTGTGAGCGCGCCTGGCTGGGGCCGGGCCAGATCACCGAGGACGTCGTGGTCTCGGTCGAGGGGACGCACATCGTCGATGTGGTGTCCGGTGGTTCTCTCGAAGGGGCGATTCGCCTTGCTGGGTTGACGATTCCTGGTCTTGCCAACTGCCACAGCCACTCCTTCCAACGGGCTCTGCGGGGCCGCACGCAGCGGGAGCGCGGCACCTTCTGGACGTGGCGGGAGACCATGTACGGCGTCGCGGAACGCCTCGACCCCGACAGCTACTACGCGCTCGCGAAGGCGACGTACCAGGAGATGGCGCTGGCCGGAATCACCGCTGTCGGCGAGTTCCACTACCTCCATCACGACCGGAAGGGGGTGGCATACGACGACCCCAATGCGATGGGCGCAGCCGTGATCGCGGCGGGGGTCGACGCCGGGCTGCGGGTCTGCCTGCTCGACGCCTGCTACGTCTCAGCGGGGTTCGGCGCCGAGCCGGCGGGCGTGCAGAGGCGCTTCAGCGACGCGGACGCCGACGGGTGGGCGGCGCGGGTCGGACAGCTGCGGGCGGCCGACGCGCGGGTGGTGAGCGGCTCGGCCATCCATTCGGTCCGGGCGGTGCCTCGGGCTCAGCTCGCGGCGGTGGCCGCGGCGAGACCGGAGGCGCCGTTGCACACCCACCTGTCGGAGC
>JACCUS010000408.1 GCA_013811715.1 Nocardioidaceae bacterium | reverse complement strand
TGGCGTGCTCAACAGTCGGGTCGACGACGACCTCGGCAGTCACCGTGTTGGCGATGAAACACTCCGCGTGAGCTCGCGCGACGAGTCGTCTGACCCGATCGAGGTCAGCCGCTGGCGAGACGACAATGCGTGGCCGGAGTGTGATCTGGGTGATCCGCATCGGTCGCTGATCTTCGGGCATGATCGCTTCGGCGTCGTCCTCGTAGGCGTACACGTCGACCCTGCTCCGTGCGGCCATCGCAAGGAAGCTGAGCAGCTGGCATGAGCTGACCGAGGCCAACAGCAGCTGCTCAGGGTTCGGTAGCTCCGCGTCCCCATGGAACGCCGGATCGCTGCTCAGCATGAACTCTCCGTCGGCCGGAGGTACGACGACACGGTGCGCACGCTCGTACGAGTCGTAGCCGTCGCCCGTGGTACCGCTCCAAGACAGTCGGGACTGGTAGGTATGGGTTGGGCTCATGGAAGGTGCTCCTCAGCTGTCAAGACCGTCCCGGTTCGCGCTACCTGCACGGAAGCAACCCTAAGTCCGCAAGACTTCGACCTGGATCGAAGTGAGCAGCCGATAGCCTGGCAGTGTGCATCCCACTTCCACGGCGCGAGAGCCGGTGTTTCAGTCGGCACCGGCTCGTGGTGACGCCGACATCGCGGTGGTCGGGGCGTTGCTCTCCGACCAGGGGCGCTGCCGGATCCTGCTCGCCCTCGACGACGGCAGAGCGCTGCCGGCGAGTCTGCTCGCCGCGGAGGCCGGGGTCACCCCGGCCACTGCGAGCAGCCACCTCGGCAAGCTCGTCACGGCGGGTCTGCTCACGGTTGAGCGGCACGGCCGCAACCGTTACTTCCGGCTGGCTGGCCCCCAGGTCGGCCAGCTCGTCGAGATGCTGGCTCAACTCGCCCCCGCCGCTCCGATCCGCTCGCTTCGCCAAGGCACCCGCGCCAACGCGCTGCGAGAAGCCCGCACCTGCTACGACCACCTTGCTGGTCGGCTCGGCGTCAGGCTCATGGCCGGCATGATCGACCGAGGGCACCTCGTCGGCGGAGACGGGATCTTCGACCCCGACCGAGCCCGCCACGACAAACGGGCCGGATACGGGCACGACGTCGACTACCACCTCACTGACGTCGGAAACACTTTCCTCACCGGCCTCGGACTTCCGCTCCCGCCCCGGCCGGTCATCCGCTACTGCGTGGACTGGTCCGAGCAGCGCCATCATCTCGCCGGCGCCCTCGGAAGGGATCTCCTCACCCGTCTCGTCGACCTCGATTGGATCCGCCGAGCAGCCGCCAACCGCGCCGTCCGCGTCACCGAGGCAGGCCGAACCGGCCTCTCCGACGCCTTCGGATTGACGCCTGCCGACGTCACCCGCGACGGGTCCCGGGTCACACCGCCCTGGGCTCGGTGACTGGGACGGCGAACCTCCCCGGGGTACGGTTGCGCTGGCGAGACCGAGGGGCTGCCCGACTCCGGTCGCGCCGGTTGAAGCCCGCTCGTCAAGGAGCCTGCCATGGACGCTCAGATCATCCTCCACGTCGACGGGGAGGACCGGTCGCTGACGGTCGACACCCGGACCACGCTGCTGGACGCGCTGCGGGAGCGGCTCGGTGTGACGTCGCCCAAGAAGGGCTGCGACCACGGGCAGTGCGGCGCGTGCACCGTCCTGCTCGACGGACGCCGGGCGACGACGTGCCTGGCCTTCGCGGTCGCGTACGACGGCGCCCAGGTCACCACTTCTCAGGGACTGGTGGACGGGGACGAGCTGCACCCGATGCAGCAGGCGTTCCTCGACCACGACGGCTTCCAGTGCGGCTACTGCACGCCGGGTCAGATCTGTTCGGCGGTGGGCATGCTGGACGAGGCCAAGGCGGGTCACCCCAGCCAGGTCACTGACGACTTGACCGGCCCGGTCGAGCTCGACGAGGCCGAGATCCGGGAGCGGATGAGCGGCAACCTTTGTCGCTGCGGTGCCTACGTCAACATCGTCGCGGCCATCAACGAGGCGGCGAACGGATAATGATCCCTTTCGACTACCAACGCGCTGAGGACGGCGAGGGCGCGGTCGCCACCGTGACCGGTCACCCGGAAGCGGTCTTCCTCGGTGGCGGCACGAACCTTGTCGACCACATGAAGCTCGGCGTCGTCAGTCCCGACCTGCTGGTCGATGTGAGCCGGCTGCCGTTCGACCAGGTGGCGGCGCTGCCCGGCGGCGGTGCGCGGATCGGCGCGGCCGTGCGCAACAGCGACCTGGCCGCCGACCAGCTGATTCGGCAGCGCTACCCGGTGCTGTCGCACGCGCTGCTGGCTGGCGCGTCGGGGCAGTTGCGCAACCTGGCGACCACCGGCGGCAACCTGCTGCAGCGGACCAGATGCGTGTACTTCCAAGACGCCACGACGCCGTGCAACAAGCGCGAGCCCGGCTCGGGCTGCTCCGCGATCGGCGGCTACACCCGCAACCACGCGATCCTCGGCGCCTCGGAGGCGTGCATCGCCGTACATCCATCGGACATGGCGGTCGCGCTGGCCGCGCTGGACGCCGTGGTCGTCGTGCTGGGCGTCGACGGCGAACGGCGCATCCCGTTGGACGACTTCCACCGGCTGCCCGGAGACGAGCCGGAGCGCGACACGGTGCTGGCGCACGGAGAGCTCATCACCGCCGTCGAGCTCCCGGAGCTGGCATTCGCGACACGTTCGGCGTACCGGAAGGTGCGCGACCGGGCCTCCTACGCTTTCGCGCTGGTCTCGGTGGCCGTCGCCCTCGACATCGACGACAGCATCGGGACGATCCGCGACGTCAGAGTCGCGTTCGGCGGGGTCGCTCACAAGCCGTGGCGGGCCACCCGAGCCGAGAACGCGCTTCGCGGTAGTCCCGCGACCGAAGAGGTCTTCCGTGCCGCGGCCGACGCGGAGCTTTCCGGCGCTCGCCCGCTGGAGGGCAACGGCTTCAAGGTGCCGATGGCGCGCAACACCCTGGTCGCGGTGCTTCGCCAGCTGGCGGAGGAGGGACGATGACCGACACCATCTCACCCCGAGCCATCGGCACTCCGATGCCTCGCCTCGAAGGGCGGGCGAAGGTCACCGGCGCCGCGCCGTACGCGTTCGAGCAGCCAGTCGACAACCCGACGTACCTCCACCCGTTGCAGGCCGCCGTCGTCCGCGGCCGGGTGACCTCCATCGACACCTCGGCAGCGGAGGCGCTTGCCGGCGTTCTTGCCGTGCTGACCCATAAGAACGCGCCGAAGCTGGCGCGCACGAACGACGCGGAGCTGGCTGTGCTGCAGTCGGCCGACGTCTACTTCCGTGGGCAGTTCATCGGCGGCGTTGTCGCCGAGACCTCAGAGATCGCCCGACACGCGGCCGGCCTGGTGCGCGTCGAGTACGACGAGCAGGCGCACGACACCCAGATGCGCGCCGACAGCGACAATGTCTACGAACCTGACAAGGTGAACCCCACCTTTCCGGCCGACACCGACGAGGGTGACGTCGACGCCGCGCTGGCCTCGGCAGCGGCGACGGTCGACCAGACCTACACGACGCCCATGGAGCACAACAACCCGATGGAGCCGCACACCACCGTCGCCCGGTGGGATAACTCCGCCGGCGACGGCGAGACCCGCCTGCTGCTGTACGACTCCACCCAGGGCGTGCACTCCGTTCGGACCACGCTGGCGCCGATCTTCGGCCTCGACCCCGAACGGGTCAGGGTGGTCGCTCCGCACGTCGGCGGCGCCTTCGGCTCCAAGGGCAGACCGCACGCGCACAATGTCCTCGCCGTTCTCGCCGCCCAGCTGACCAGCGGCCGGCCGGTCAAGCTCGCGCTGACCCGGCAGCAGATGTTCTGCCTGGCCGGGCATCGCACTCCCACCATCCAGCGGGTCCGGCTCGGCTCCGGCCCCGACGGTCACCTGACTGCGATAGCACACGACGTGGTTGAGCACACCTCGAGGATCAAGGAGTTCGCGGAGCAGACAGCCGTCATGACCCGGATGATGTACGCCGCCCCGAACCGCCGGACCTCACATCGGCTGGCGGCGCTTGACGTGCCCGTCCCCTCCTGGATGCGCGCGCCAGGTGAGACCCCGGGGTCGTTCGGGCTCGAGGTCGCCATGGACGAGCTCGCCGTCGACCTCGACCTCGACCCGATCGCGCTGCGGGTCCGCAACGACCCCGAGACCGACCCGGAGTCCGGCAAGCCCTGGTCGAGTCGCCACCTCGTCGAGTGCCTGCGCGACGGCGCGCGCCGTTTCGGGTGGGAGCAACGCAGCCGGCCGGCCGGGGGTCGCCGCAAGGGCGACTGGCTGGTCGGCTTCGGCGTCGCCAGTGCGACGTACCCCGCCTACGGAGGACCGGGTTCCGCCGCCCGGATCGGGTACGACGACCGGGGCCGTTACACGGTGCGGATTGGCGCCGTCGACCTCGGCACCGGCGCCTGGACCGTGCTCACCCAGATCGCCGCGGACGCGTTGGACTGCCCGGTCGAGGACGTGGCGTTGGAGATCGGCGACACCGACCTGCCGAAGGCAACGGTCGCGGGCGGCTCGTCCGGAACAACCGCGTGGGGCTCGACGATCGTGGCGGCGGCACGGGCGTTTCGCGACCAGCACGGCGATCAGCCAGCGCCTGGTGCCGAGGTGCAGGCCGAGATGCCCGCCCACCCCGACAAGGAGAAGTTCGCCGTGCACTCCTTCGGCGCGCAGTTCGCCGAGGCGCGTGTGCATGTCGACACCGGGGAGATACGGGTGCCTCGCATGCTCGGCGTCTTCTCGGTCGGCCGCGTCATCAACCCGCGCACCGCCCGCTCGCAGTTCATCGGCGGGATGACGATGGGTCTGTCGATGGCGCTGCACGAGCGCAGCGTGCTCGACCACCAGACCGGCCATGTCGTGAACCATGACTTCGCCGAGTACCACATCGCCGCCCATGCCGACGTCGGCGACGTCGACGCGGTCTGGCTCGACGAGGAGGACCCGCACGCGAACCCGATGGGGTCGAAGGGCATTGGTGAGATCGGCATCGTCGGCGCCGCGGCGGCAGTCGCCAACGCCACCTACAACGCCACCGGAGTCCGCATCCGCGACCTGCCCATCACGCCCGACAAGTTCCTGGGCTGAGAAAGGTCGAAAGTCGGCCGGCCCACCGGCCAGGGCGTGTCCGCGACGCAGCTTGATTCAATCTCCGTGTCGTGCGTGTCGGAACGGCGATGCGGCGAGGTCGACCGCGACCAGGACGAAACCAGCGGTGGCGATCCAGAGCATCGGGCGGTAGCCGATGGCGTCCGGGAGCAGACCGCCCACGGGCGCACCGACGACGATCATGGCGCGGTTCACGGATCGCATTGTGGTGTTCATGCGGCTTTGGAGCGCGTCCGGGGTCACCGCCTGGCGGTAACCCATCTCGTTGGCGTTCTCGATGCCGATAGCCAGTCCGTACAGGAACTGCCCGGCACCGACCAGCACGATGGTGGACCAGTATGGGCTTCCCTGGTCGCTCGAGGGCACCGCAGCAATGATCGCCCAGGCGAGCGGCATCAGCGCGCGGCATGCGATGACCACTCGCCCAGCACCCCACCGCATCCCCAGGCGCGCTGAGAACAGGCTCCCGAGGAGTCCGCCCGCACCAGCGGCGGCGAGTGTGATGCCGAGTTCGAACGCGGACAGGTGGAGCCTGAGCAGCGCGAATGGGACGAAGACCGTCACCAGCATGCTGTTGAACAAGAACCATCCGTGGGCGGTGATGGCGAGTGGTGCCAGCATCCGATGCCGGTAGACCCGCCCGCAACCACTGGCCCGGAGGTCTGTGCGACTGAGGCGCTTTGGTCAAGGCGGGCGTTGGCTGCGAGCAGCGAGGACTGTGGGACCAGTCGCGGGAGGAACGACTGAGATGCTGCGTCGTTCAACAGCGACAAGGTGCCGAAGCCGACCATGAAAATCATCAGAATCGGCAAGGTCAGCACTTCGACGAGCCACAGCAACGGGATCATGCCGAGCAGGCAGCCTCGAGCCAAGTCGGTGACTACCAGGATCGGCCAGCGACGACGGCGGTCGACGAGTGCCCCCACACACCACTAGACGACGCACGGGAAGTTGCCGCCTCCTAGGCTGCCGGGATGACGACAGAGATCTCCTTCCCTCGCCAGCACGCCCGTACGCTGCGCTTCACCCTTGGCGCGCCACGCTCCTTCACGGTCTCACCGGATGGGTCACGGGTCGCTTTCCTGCGCTCCCGCTCGGGGACCGACCGGGTCAACCGGCTGTCGGTGCTGGACCTCAAGGGCGAACTGAGCGGGGACGAACGTGTCGTCGCCGACCCTGAGACACTCCTGGGCGGGGCGGTGGAGGAGCTGTCGCCCGAAGAGCGTGCCCGGCGGGAGCGCAGCCGCGAGGCGTCGGGCGGCATCGTTGGCTATGCGACCGACACCGCCGTCGAGACGGCCGCGTTCGCGCTGTCCGGTCGGCTGTTCATCGCAGATCTGCGAGCGGGTACGACGACCGAGCTCACCGCCCCGTCGCCGGTGGCGGACCCGCGTC
>JACCUS010000403.1 GCA_013811715.1 Nocardioidaceae bacterium | reverse complement strand
GTGCGCACCCAAGTGGCCGCGATGGTCGCCGAGGGGGAGCTGGCCGCCTGGCTGAAGCTGCCGACAGTGCGCCAGCTGGCCGCCACCGCGCGCGCTCTCGGGCTGTCGATGGCGGAGACGACCCGCCTCGTCGAACGCGCCTGGTCGCAGCCGACCCGTTGAAGCTCTGGAGAGGCGCTCCCCGCTCTCGGTGTCGGAGAGCATTATTTCGTCGGCTCAGCGGCGTGTCGACCTGCTCTCGCCGGCCGTCCGTGGGTTCGCGAGGGGTCAGGGGGCCCCCGCCTCAGCTGGGGTTCGGTGGGCGACCACGGAGGTGATCCATGGATTGCAGTGTCAGCTCGAAGCGTGCTCCCGCGCCGGGGCGCTGCACCAGGCGCGCCTGACCGCCGTGGGCCTCGGCGATCGCCCGGACGATGGCCAGGCCGAGGCCGCCGCCGAAGGTGCCGCCGCCGCTCGTGCCGCGCTGAAACCTCTCGAAGATGGTCTCCGCGTCTCCAGGGCTGACGCCGACACCGCTGTCGTCGACCCAGAGCCGAGGTCGGCCACCATGGAGGTCGACACCGATCGTGATGGTGTCGGCCTCCGTGGTGAACTTCGTCGCGTTGTGGGCCAGCTGGAGGAGCGCCTGGCTGATGCGGTGCCGATCGGCCACCGCTCGAACCGACACGTCTGTTTCGAGCCGCCACCGACGCTCGGCAAGGGCGGTCGCCTTCAGGTAGATGTCGCGCACGACGGGTCTCAGGTCCAGCGTCTCGACGGTGAGGAACCCGGGGTGCTCGGCACGCGCGAGCAGGGAAAGGTCGTTGACGATGCCACCCATCCGGTCGACCTCGTCGGTGACAAGCTCGACGGTCTCCTGGCGCCCCTCGGGCGTTGCGTCAAGCTCCAGCATCTCCACGTGTCCACGGATGATCGTCAGCGGCGTACGCAGCTCGTGGCTGGCGTCGTCGAGGAACTGACGCTGGCTCGTGAAGGCCGTCTCCAGCCGGGCGAGCATGTCGTTGAATGCCCCGGCGATCTGCGATGCCTCGTCGCTGCCCGGTGCCGGGATGCGCTGACTCAGGTCGGTGTCAGAGATGCGCCGCGCCGTGCCCGCGAGCTGTCGCAACGGACGAAGCACGCGACCTGCCAACGCGAGCCCGAGCAACGCCGCGATCGAGATGGTGCCGAGCTGCACGACCATCTGCGTCCGTACGGCGGCGTCGATCTCACTACGCTCCAGGGCCGGGAAGTTGGCCACCACGAACAACCCGTCGTCTCCTCTCCCACGGACGGGGATGGCGGTGTATCGCGCCTCGCCCATGGGTGTGTCCTGAGTGCCGCTCTCTGTTCGGGTCAGCGACAACCAGTGGGTGATCGACTCCTGCAGCTCGTCGGCTGCGCCTGCGCCTGTTGCCCTGCGCGAGGCGTACAGCTCGCCGTCGACGAACGCCAGCAGTGACTCGCCTTCGTCGGGGACCTCACGTGCGAAGTAGACGTCGAAGATCGCTGGGAGGTCGCCGTCGAACGGCTCCCCGGTCAGCGGGTCGTTCCCGGCGCTGAGCAGCCGGAACTCCTGTGCTTCCTGCTCGAGGTCGACACGGATCTCGTCATCGAGCCGCTCGAACAGCACGGTCCGCAGCAGCAGCACCGACCCCAGCGACGACAGCAGCAGCAAGCCGACGACGACGGCGAGGATGCGCACCCGCATACTGCGCAGCCACGTCCCCGTCATCCGACCGCTCATAGGGGTGACCCTAGTGTCCCGGAATGAACCCCAGAGGCTGGCGGCGACCGACCGCGGGAGTCCATCGCCGACCGCGCAGTCAGGGCTGCCGATCATGGTCCGCCTCATGGAGCAAGACAGTTTGCCCGGGCCGGAGCTGGGCGCACTTGTCGACGTCGTCGTCGACGACGTACCCGATCACCGGGTAGCCACCGGTGACGGGATGGTCGGCGAGGAAGAGCACGGGCTTCCCGGTCGGCGGGATCTGCAGGGCGCCGCGCACCAGGCCCTCGCTCGGCAGCTCATCGGCTCGGGCCCGCGCGAGCGGCTCGCCGTCCAGCCGCAGGCCTACCCGGTTGCTGTCGCTGGTCACGGCATACCCCTGACTGACGAGCGAGGCCCAGGCCCCGTCGGTGAACCAGTCGTGCCGCGGCCCGGGCACCACCCGCACGCTGACGTCACCGCCCTCGGGGTCGGCCACGGGGGCCACCTCGATGCCTGGCACGGGGAGATCGGGCGCTGCGACTGTGAGCACGTCTCCGGTCGACATCACAGCGGGGCCGAGACCCGCCAGCACGTCCGTCGACCGTGACCCCAGCACCGGCTCTACGACGAACCCACCGCGCACCGCGACGTAAGTGCGCAGCCCGGTCGCGGGCGTCCCGAGTCGCAGCCGCTCGCCGGCCCTGAGCCCGCTCGGCGCGTTGTGAGGCGAGGCTCCCTCGCACCTGGCACCTGTCGTCACGACCACGACGTCGTCGTCGG
>JACCUS010000041.1 GCA_013811715.1 Nocardioidaceae bacterium | reverse complement strand
AGTTGATCCACACCACCAGCGTGATGGCGATGGCCAGCGGGGCGAAGGCGGAGCCGCCGACGCCACCGAGGATGAAGACCACGACGAGCTTGAGCGCCTCGAAGCCGACAGCGCCCAAGAACGCTCCCTGCCACAGCGGCTTCGACGGCAGGTCTGGGCTGGGGAGCAGCTTGAACATCACGAAGAACAACAGCGTGCTGGCAGCGACGCCCAGCACGATCCCGACTGTCCAGACCAGCGGGGTGCCTACCCACGTCCCTTCCAGACCGATCCAGTCGATCAGCCTGTCGGCGACTCCCTGGACGACACCGGAGATGCCGACGGACACGATCAAGACGGCGCCGATGAGAGCCAACACGACCAGGTCGATCGCCTTGCCGGCGAAGAAGTTGCGCTTCTCCTCCTGCCCGATGCCGAAGGCCACCTGCAGCGCGGCCCGCAGCCCCGAGAGCCAGCCGAGTCCGGAGTAGAGCACCCCCACGAACCCGATGATCCCGGCGGCGGCCCTGGAGCTCTCGATCTCCGCGAGGCTGATCTTGCCGGGCTCCGCCGTGGGACTGACGATCCCGGGGAAGATCTGCTCGATGGCGGTCACCAGGGCGTCCCTGGCGTCGGGGTAGGCGATGCTGACGTAGCCGATCACGGCGAAGGCCAGCGCGAGGATCGGGAAGAAGGACAAGAACCCGAAGAAGGTGACGGCACCGGCCAGCACGCTGCCCTGGATCTCACCGTAGTACTGGACCATTCCGATGGTGTGGTCCAGCGCCGGCCATCGCTCTCGGGCATCGCTCACCTTGGCCTTGAGGCTGTCCACCAACCCCGGCTTCTCGTCGGCCACAGCTACATCCGCTTGTTCGGGGCACGGCCGCTGAGCGCGTACGTGTGCTCGGGTCGCCACACGAAGTCATCGCCGTGCACGTACAGGTGGAAGTCCTCGACCTCGAACGCGCAGTCGAAGTCTGCGAGCGTCTCGTAGGCTTCGTCGAGGGCGCCGTCGTCGAGATGATGGGCGACCGTCACATGCGGGTGGTAAGGGAAGGGCGGCTCGTGTGCGAGTGGCCCCTTGCGAACTGCTTCGGCCAACAGCTCACACGAGGAGATGCCCTCACTGACCACGATGAACACGACCGGGGAGACCGGCCGGAAGGTCGCCGTACCCCGAAGCCGGAGTGGAAACGGCGGCTGGGTCTTGGCGACCGCCTCAAGGTGGCGATCGAGGACAGCAAGGTTGTTCTCAATCTCGGTGGGCGGCACGATCGTGAGGTGTGTCGGGATCGAGTCGGCCAACGGGTCCCCGAAGGCCGCACGGTGACTCTGCAACTCCGTCGCCCAGGGTTCGGGGATCGAGAGGGCGACACCGATCGTTGACATGGGGGCGATCGTCGACATCTCGGCCACCATGCGACCCTAGCGGCCGCCAACCGGCACCTTTGTCACCGGTTCAGCGAGCCGGCACGACGCCTATCCTCTCGTACACCGTCTGCAGCGTGAGGCTGGCCACCGTACGGGCCCGGTCGGCGCCTTCGGCGAGAATCGCGTCGAGCTCGGCGCGGTCCCCGAGCAGTTCCAGTGTGCGCTCCCTGATCGGAGTGGCGAAGTCTTCGACGAGTACGGCGAGATCCTGCTTCAGGTCGCCGTAACCACGGCCGGCGTACTCACCGACGATGTCGTCGACGAGCCGACCGCTCAGCGTGGCGTAGATCGTCAGCAGGTTGGAGATGCCGGGCTTGTCCACCTCGTCGAAGTAGATCTCGCGTCCAGAGTCGGTCACCGCCGACCGGATCTTCTTGGCCGAGCTCTTCGGCTCGTCGAGGAGCTCCACGATGCCCGCCGGAGACGACGCCGACTTGCTCATCTTCGCGCTCGGGTCCTGCAGGTCGAGGATCTTCGCGGTCGCTGCGACGATGTGTGGCTCGGGCAGCACGAAGGTCTCGCCGAAGCGGTTGTTGAAGCGGCCGCCGAGGTCGCGGGTGAGCTCGAGATGCTGGCGCTGGTCCTCACCGACCGGCACCCGGTCCGCCTGGTAGAGCAAGATGTCGGCCGCCTGCAGGACCGGGTAGGTGAACAGCCCCACCGTCGACCGCTCCTGTCCTCCCTTGGCCGACTTGTCCTTGAACTGCGTCATCCGCGACGCCTCGCCGAAACCGGTGATGCAGCCCAGCACCCACGCGAGCTGAGTGTGCTCCGGCACGTGTGACTGCACGAAGAGTGTGCACTGTGACGGGTTGAGGCCCATCGCGATGAGCTGGGCGACGGAGCCGCGGGTGCGTTCGCGCAGCACAGGGGGGTCGTAGTCGGCGGTCATCGCGTGCAGGTCGACGATGCAGTAGAACGCGTCGTGGTCGAACTGCAGCGCGACCCACTGCCGCAACGCGCCCAGGTAGTTGCCGAGATGGAAGGAGTCGGCGGTCGGCTGGATCCCCGACAGCACACGCGGACGTGGCGCCGCCGCAGAAGTGACGAGGTCGCTGGCTGGCATGGCGGCCATTGTGCCAACACCTCGAAACAGTCTCTGCTCCGCACCAGCCGGAGCCTGCCGAAACCTGCGACGCTGAGCGGGCTAGGGCGAGCCAGGCGTCGCATCTTGGCGCGGGGGCTCTTCGGGCGGGGTGTCGGGACGCGCCTCGACCTTGACGCGGGCGATGCGACGGCCGTCGAGCGTCACCACCGTCAACTGGTGGCCGTCGAAGGCGGCGACCTCTCCTACCTCGGGGACGTGTCCCAGCGCGGAGACGATGTAGCCGGCCACGGTCTCGTAGGGGCCGTCCGGAAGCACCAAGCCGGTCTCGTCCTCGAAGTCGTCGAGGTTGAGCAGCCCGTCGACCTCGAGCTCCCCGGTCAAGGAACGGGTCGTCTCGGGCGCGTCGACGTCGTACTCGTCCTTGATGTCGCCGACCAGCTCCTCGACGAGGTCCTCCATCGTGATGATGCCCGCCGTGCCGCCGTACTCGTCGACGACGATGGCGACGTGCGACCCCTCGCGGCGCATGTCGGTGAGGGCGGACAGGATGTGCCGGGTCGCCGGGAGCTGCAGCACGTCGCGGGCGAGCTCCTGCACCCGGACCGACCGGCCCGAGAGGTCGGGGTTCAGCAGGTCGCGCACATGCACGAAGCCGATCACGTCGTCGGATGAGTCGCCGATCACCGGATAGCGGGAGTGCGGACGCTCCAAGGCGAATTTCGCCGCCTTGTAGGCCGGCATCTCGGCCGAGATGAAGTCGACCTCCGTGCGCGGCAGCATCACCTCACGGATCTGCCGGTCACCGGCCTCGAACACGTCCTCCACGATCTGCCGCTCCTCGGCGCCGAGCGTCTCCGACCCAGCCACCAGCTCACGGATCTCGGCGTCGGTGATCTGCTCCCTCTGAGCCTTCGGGTCACCGCCGATCAGTCGCACCACCAGGTCGGTCGACACCGACAACACCCCGATGACCGGACGAGCCAGCTTGGCGACCCGGTCGATCGTGGGGCCGACGGCAAGTGACACTCCCTCCGCCCGCTGGAGGGCGATCCGCTTGGGCACGAGCTCGCCGAGCACCAAAGAGAAGTAGGAGATGACGAGCGTGATCAGCACCAGAGCTGTGATCCCGGCAACGTCCTCGGGAATCCCGATGCCCTCCAGAGAAGGCGACAGCCGATTGGCGAGGGTGGCGCCGCCGAAAGCGGCGGACATGAAACCCGAAAGTGTCACACCGATCTGGACTGCGGAGAGGAAGCGGTTCGGGTCGCTGTTGAGCTTGGCGACGAGCTGGCCCCGGCGACCGCGGCCCTCGAGGCCCCTGGCCTGGCTCTCTCGCAACGAGACGAGGGCCATCTCGGCGATCACGAAGAAGCTGCCGACCATGATGAAGAGGAAGACCAGCGCGATGTCGCGGATCGTGCCGCTCACTGTGTCTCCGCGGGGGGTACAGCGTGGCGGCACTCGGTACTAGGGGGCTCGTCCATAGGTCGCCCAGCCTAACGGTCCGGCACGGAAACGAGTTGAGCTGTTCGGGGCTGAACGGCAAGGTTGCGCCATGAGGTTCCCCGACGACGTACCGACGCTCTCCAGTGGAGACGTCACGTTGCGCGCACACCGCCTCGACGACCTCGACGCCATGGTCGAGCAGTGTGTCGACCCGGTGTCGGTCCAGTGGACCACCGTCCCACTCGGCTTCACCCGCGACAACGCCGTGGAGTTCGCGAGCAAGACGGTTCCGCAGGGCTGGGAGTCCGGCCATGAGCTCGCCTTCGCCATCGAGTCCACCCACCCAGGCGGTAAGCGCCGCTTCAGCGGAACGGTGTCGCTGGTTGACCGGGGGGGCCGACGAGCCGAGATCGCCTTCGGAGCCCATCCGGCTGTGCGCGGCCGCGGGGTGATGACGACGTCGGTCAATCTGCTGCTCGACTGGGGGTTCGCCGAGCGGGGCCTCGAGACCGTGCTCTGGATGGCGAACAAGGACAACTACGCCTCCCGACGGATCGCATGGCGGACCGGCTTCACGTTCGCCGGGACGGCACGCCGATGGATGGACCACCGTGGCGACTACCCCGACGGCTGGGGCGCCACCCTCCACCGGGACGACTCGCGCGAGCCGAAGTCGGCGTGGTACGACGTGCCGGTCATCGCAGGTGACCGCGTCACGCTCCGGGCGCTTGCCGAGAAGGACGCTCCCGCGATCGTCGAAGCCTGCAGCGACGAGCGCACCCGTCACTGGCTCGCCGCCATGCCGGACCCCTACACCGAGCAGGACGCCAGCGAGTACATGCAGTCGTCTGCAGCGCGGTCTGCCGGCGGCGAGGGCGTCAACTGGGCCGTGGCCGACAACGCGACCGCGGCGTTCCTGGCCAACGTGGGACTGCCCAGGATGGGCCGGACCGACGCGGAGATCGGCTACTGGACGCACCCGGCCGCCCGCGGACGAGGCGTGATGACGGAGGCGGTCGCGCTCGTCGTACGCCATGCGTTCATCGACGTCGCGGACGGTGGGCTGGGGCTGCGTCGGGTATGGCTGAAGGCGGCGGTCGGCAACACCGCTTCCCAGCAGGTGGCCCGGGCCAACGGCTTCACCGAGTACGGACGGGAGCGGAAGTCGGAGCGGCTGGGCGACGGCTCGTACGGCGACATGCTCCTCTTCGACCTGCTCGCCTCCGAGCACCACCCTTGACCAACCGCCGACCCGCCAGTTGTCGCCCTGATCTGCCGGCGTGTCGGACGGCAACTGACGTCTCGATGGAAGGTAGCGGTATGAGCTATCCGGCTGACGTGCCTGTGCTGACGGACGGACGCGTGACGTTGCGACCGCACACTCGCGACGACGTGGAGGGCGTCTACGAGCAGTGCATCGACCCGACGTCGATCCGTTGCACCACCGTCCCGGACCCCTACACGCGTGACCACGCCGCCGACTTCATCCAGCGGCGAGCCGGGGCCTGGGAGAACGGCAGCGACTGGGGTTTCGCGATCGAGGCAGACGGCGGGTCCGGGCCGGGCCGCTTCGGCGGCTCGATCAGCGTGGGGAGCAAGGGAGCGGGCATCGGCGAGATCGCGTTCGGAGCGCATCCCGGTG
>JACCUS010000357.1 GCA_013811715.1 Nocardioidaceae bacterium | reverse complement strand
GTACGACGACGGCGCTTTCGACCAGCTCGCCGTCTTCGACGGTGCTTTCTACGCCAAGGGAATCGACGGCCTGGCCGATGCTGCGGGTCATCGGGCCTCCAACCGCTGCCTGATCCAGAGTCGAGCGATCTCACAGAGGGCGACGAACACGGCGTCCTTGTCCTGCTCGCGCTGCTCTAGGTCATCGAACGGCACCATGTCGGGATGCGTCTTCGCCGCTACGTCGCGGGTCGTGCCGTACTTCCAGCCCATCGACTCGTAGGCGCGCACCCAGTCGTCGTGCAGTTCCTTGGGCGAGGACTTGCGGTCGGGGCCGCACATCATGTCGATGACCCCGAGGAACTGCGTGCGGAACGCCTCGTCGCGTTCCGTCCACGGCTCCGGCACGATGGGAGCGTCCACGGCTGCCGCCTGCATCCGTGCGCCCTCGTAGACGAACACGGCCCGTCGTTCGGTCAGTGACC
Source organism: Nocardioidaceae bacterium (assembly GCA_013811715.1). Lineage (GTDB taxonomy): Bacteria > Actinomycetota > Actinomycetes > Propionibacteriales > Nocardioidaceae > JACCUS01. The sequence goes on along the minus strand of JACCUS010000357.1, from coordinate 2,140 downwards.
CCTCATCGGGCCAGACGACTGCGCCGTGGCTGCGGGTCATCGGGCCTCCAGTGCTGAAACGCGCTTGCGGAGGTCGGCGATAGCGGCGACAGCGGAGACCCGCAGCCGCTTGTACAACCACACTTGGCGGGCGACAACGGCGGGGAGGTCGTAGCCGTACAGGCCGTCGGGGTCGACGCCGGCGAGGTCGGATGGAAGCTCTTGCGCGACGAACCCGACGTGCCAGGGGGCGGCCGCGCCGAGCCGGTCGACCTCTGAGACGAGCTGGTAGCGGCGAGGCCTCAGAGCGGCGACAGTAGCGTCCTCGTCCCCATCCAGGTCGGTGACGCCGGTCTTGTAGATGCTGTCGGAGGCGACGACGAAAGCGGCGGCGGAGATGTTGCGGTAGTCGGTGTTGCCGCCGTTGCGGATGTGCGCGTGAGCCTGTGCGGTGTCGGACGAGTCGAGACGCAGCATGCAGTTGCCCACCGCTCCGGAGGCGGACCTCACGATCAGGTTGGCGCCGGCGGTGAGTTCGATGACGCCGCGGTGGATTCCGGTGGAGCCAGCGAGAGCGATATGGGCGGTCCCAGCGGCACCGGACACGATCAGGCTGTTGGGCGTGTTCGTCTTGCCGACCAGGATGTCGCCGCCTTCGGGGTTGAGATACAGAGGGACGGCGGCGCCGGCGTTGCGTGCCTGCACGGACCGTTGCCCTAAACCCATCTGGTAGCCACTACCGCCGACGGTCAATGCTCCCGACCCCTGTGTGAGCGTGGGGGCGGCGTCCGACGTGCCCATGATCGTGTCGGTGAACGTGATCCGTGAAAGGGTCGCCGAGTCCAATGTGATCGACCCGTCGGACACCTTCGCGTCCAACGCGACGGTGCCGCCGGTGTAGGGGGCGGTGCCGTCACGCAGGAACCGTATCCCGGCGGAGTCGAATAGCGCGTAGTGGAAGGGGGCGGTGGCGCGGCCGGCGCGCAGCGCACCGCCTGTTCCGACGGTGATCTCGGCGGCGCTCAACGTCCCCGCCGACAGCTTCGTCGCTGACAGCTCCGCAATCTTGGCGCTGGTGACCGCCAGGTTGTTGATCTTCGCGGCGGTGACCGCCAGGTCGCCGATCTTCGCGGTGCCGATAGCACCATTCGCGACCAGGAGCGAGTCGGCGGTGATGATCCCCGCCTGCAGATCAGCGACCCCCGCTTGCGCGGTCGTCGCGGTCGCCGCCGTCGACCAGGCGCCCGTGTTGCCCGATGCGTCGCGGGCGCGGACCCGGACGTGGTAGACGGTGCCGGGCTGCAACGCCGCGAACGCGATAACCGTGCCTGACGTCTGCTTCGCCGCGACGACCGTCACGAACCCGGGGTCGGTGGCGACCTGGACCTCGTAGACGCCGGCGCCGTCGCGGACGTCAGCGTCGGCCACGTCAGACCACATGACCGTCACCGACCTGAGACCAGCGCCGACGGTCGGCCCGGCCGGCTGGGCGGGGACCGTCGTGTCGAACCCGGTGGTGAACACCGTCTCCGCCGATTCGACGTCGCCGCACTCCACCTTGACGCGGTACGCCACCCCCGGCTCCAACGGCTCGAACCGTGCGACCGGCTCGGACACCACCAGCGTCAGCGGGGAGCCGCCCACGGCGGCGTCCTGGCGGTACACCGACACCAGGCACGTCCGCGCGGCCTGCCCGTCGGGGTCGTCGACCGTCCAGGTGACGTCGGCCGCGACGCGATATTCGTTGCCTGACACCGACACCTGCGGCGGGGACACGGACACCCGCGGAAGCGCCGTCTCCTCCAGCCCCTCTTCGTCGCCGACCTCGTCGTCGTCGGTGTCGTCGTCGAGGAGGTCTTCGTCGTCGGTGGTGTCGAGCCTGGCCGACTCCTCCAGCTCGGCGAGCAGGTCCTTCAGGTCAGAGACGGGGTCATGGAGGAGCGGGTTGTCGTGATACTCGGACACGACTACGTCCCCCTCCCCAGGTGCAAAGTGCACTTGTTGGCCGTCAGGTCGAAGTCCATCCCCAAGACTCTGCGGTCGTCGTCTATCTGCACGTCGCCGTGGTCGATACGCACCGGGAGCGTGTCGCCGGGTTCGACCTTGCGGAGCAGCTCCGCCCCCGCGGACGTGGTGACCGACAGCGACTCGGGCACCTCCT
>JACCUS010000040.1 GCA_013811715.1 Nocardioidaceae bacterium | reverse complement strand
CTGTTGGCCCGAATGCTCGGCGGTGTCCAGGTGCCGGCGGCGAGTAGGCGGCGCTCGTCGACCAGCCATGCTTCAGCGTCGGTCTTGGCCTCGAAGGTGTAGGGGGCGTTGTGCCGGACGCTGTCAGGACCGGTGTAGCGGGCGCGGTAACGCTTGCTGGGCAGGCGTGTGATCTGCCCAAATGAGCGCCTGTCCGGCACGGTACGCCTCTCGGTCGTGTCCTCCACGTGTCCGTCGAGAGTATACGCGTGTCCCATTGTGTCTGGTCCCGACACGCGCTACTGTGCTCCGTATTCGCAGGTCAGACGGCAAGTTGGCTGGTCACACCCAGTGGCGCAGCACGGGGTGGTCACTGGTTCGAACCCAGTATCGCCCACCCGCGAGACGCTCGGGTCAACGCGCTGTCTGTCCTCGCCTTGGTGACCGTCGTACGTCGGCTGCCATGATGAGCGGGTGCATCGAGTCACCTTCCGCCGCCTCGTGCAGCCGTCATGACTGCTCTCAGGGAGCTGCGTGAGCGACCCGAGTGGCAGTTGTTCCGCAGCCTTCCCAGGGCCGACGCGCGGTTGGCGTTCTACTGGTGGGCTGCGCTGCTGGCCCGTGGGGTGCTGCCAGCCGTCTTCGCGATCACCATGGGAGCTCTCGTCGCGGGGGTTCAAGACGGGCGGTCACTGACCGGTCCCCTGGTCGCGATGGGGATCACGTTCGTGCTGCTCCAGGTGGTCGCGCCGTTCCACGAGGTGGTGAGCACTGCCCTCGGCGGCCGACTGTCCGCGTGGCTCAACGACGAGCTCACCACCAGCTGTGTCGCTCCACCGGGCATCGGCCATCTCGAGGATCCCGAGCTGGCGAACGACCTCACCACGGCTCGGGAGTTCGACCTCGGCATGACCGGTCCACCGATGTACATCAACATGGGATTCCTCGCGGCCGGGCTGGTCGAGCTGGTCAGCGGCCTCGCGGCGGCCGTCGTCCTGCTGGGTTTCGCGTGGTGGGCCCCGCTGCTGCTCGGCGGCGCCTGGGGAAGCACCCACTGGCTGCTGCGGGAGAGCTCGATCTGGAAGGACCGCAACACCGACGCGGTCAAGTCTGAGCAGCGGCACGCCGACTACGCGTATCGACTGGCCGTCGAAGCACCACCGGCGAAGGAGCTGCGGCTGTTCGGCCTGCAGGAGTGGACGATCGACCGGTTCCGGACCCGACGCCGTCGGCTGTTCGAGCTGCAGTACGAGGCAACGCGGCTGCGCCAGAAGTCGGTCGTGGTGTCGCTGCTCGTCGTGGCCGCGGCCAACGGCATCGTGTTCTGGGCGCTGGGCTCGGCGGCCTCCTCCGGTGACGTGTCGCTCGGGCGGCTGGTCGTCTACGCGCAGGTCGCGGTCGGGGTCAGCGCAGTCGCCTTCGGCGGGTTGAACTGGGTGATCGACGGGGCGTCGGCGCCGGTCGCCTCGGTGCTGCGGTTGCGGACGTCGATGGCTCCGGCGGGGGCGCTGCCGTCAGGCGAGCGCGTCGCCGCGGCACGCGCGCCGCGCTCCGAGCTCAGGGTCCGCGACCTCCGGTTCGCCTATCCCCGAACGCACCGCCAGATCTACGACGGTCTCGACCTCGCGGTCCCGGCCGGCTCGTCGCTCGCGATCGTCGGCCAGAACGGCGCCGGCAAGACGACGCTCGCCAAGCTGTTGTGCCGGCTGTACGACCCGGACTCGGGGACGATCGAGATCGACGGGGTCGACCTCCGTGACCTCGATATCGACTCGTGGAGGTCGCAGGTGACCGCCGTCTTCCAGGACTTCGTCCGCTTCGACCTCCCGCTTCGCGACAACGTCGCCCCCGGGGGCGCACCGGACGAGGACATCCTCGCCGCCCTGCGCGACGCCGGCGCCGAAGGCATCGCCGATCTCGACACCCCCCTGGCCAAGGGGTACCCGGGTGGGACCGACCTGTCGGGGGGCCAGTGGCAGCGGGTCGCGTTGGCGCGGGCGTTGTGCGCCGTACGACGCGGCGCGGGCCTTGTGCTGCTCGACGAGCCGACGGCTCAGCTGGACGTACGCGGGGAGGCGGCGATCTTCGACCGGATAATCGAGGCCACCCGCGACGTCACGACGATCCTCATCTCGCACCGCTTCTCCACCGTGCGGCACGCCGACCGGATTGCCGTGCTCGAGCAAGGGCGCGTCATCGAGCTCGGCAGCCACGACGAGCTGATGTCGGCGAAGGGCCGCTACAAGGCGATGTTCGACCTGCAGGCGAGCCGCTTCGAGGCGACGGCCGACGAGGAGGGGCTGGACTATGACGTCCTCACCTGACGTCCCGCCGGCTCTCGCGTCGATGTGGCGGCTGTGTCGGCTGGGCTACTCACACGAACCCCGCTTGCTCGTCTTCGCGTTGGCCATGTCGTTGGTCGCGGCCGTCCCCGACGCACTCCTGGCCCTGTGGCTGAAGTTCCTGGCTGACGGCGTGCTGGACGACGACCGGCGGCTGGTGCTGCTCGCGGCGACGGGGTTGGCGGTCTCGGTCACGCTGACCTGGCTGATGCGCGTCGTCGCGTCGCGGGTGACCCGCCGGTTCCGTGACAAGGTGACCATCGCGCTCGAGACCCACGTGGCGCACCTGCAGGCGTCCGTCTCGACGATCGAGCACCACGAGCGGCGCGACTTCCTGGACCGGCTCGCCGTGCTTCGCACCCAGGTCTTCGTGCTCGATCACATGTACATGTCGCTGTTCTCGACCTGCGGCTGGATCGTGAGACTCGGCCTGACAGCGGCGCTGCTGATGACGATCCACCCCGCACTCGCGCTGCTGCTGGTGTTCGCGGTGCCGACGGTCGTGACCTCCTCGTGGCGCCCCGGCGTCGAGCGCGCCGTCGAGGAGCGTGCCGCCGAGCACAACCGCCTCGCGGCCCACCTCTTCACCACCGCCACGACCGCCTCACCAGGCAAGGAGGTCCGCGTCGCCGGGATCGGCCCCGAGCTGGTCCGTCGGAGGCGCGCGGCGTGGGAGCGGTGGTACGACGCCGTCGCGGGCGCCCGCTGGAGGAGTGCGGCCTGGCACTCGCTCGCCTGGACCGTCTTCGGCCTGGGTTTCGTCGGTGCCGTCGTGTTCGTCACCTCGGGCATCGACGGGACGGCCGGTCAGGTCCTGCTCGTGCTCGCCGCCGGAGGGCGGCTGTCGGCGTACGTCGCGGCCACGATGACCGAGATCGGCTTCCTGCGCGGCATCTGGCTGGACGGCTCCCGCCGGCTCGCGTGGCTCGAGGACTTTGCCGCCGCGCAGACGGAGCGGGCCGACCAGCCGGCACCCGACTCGCTCCGGAGGGGTATCCGGCTGGAGGGGGCGTCGTTCGCCTACCCCGGCACAGACCACCTGGTGCTCGATGACGTCACGCTCGACCTGCCTGCCGGAACCGTCGTGGCCATTGTGGGCGAGAACGGAGCGGGAAAGTCCACCCTGGTCAAGCTGCTGTGCAAGCTCTACGAGCCGACGAGCGGGCGGGTGCTGGTCGACGGCCAGCCGCTGGCTGCAATCGCCTCGGACGCGTGGCGCGGCAAGGTGGCGGGTGCGTTCCAGGACTTCTATCGCTTCGAGTTCGCGGCCCGCACCAGTGTGGGACTCGGCGACCTGTCCGTGATCGATGACGACGAGGCCGTGCGCGGCGCCGTCACCAAGGCCGGTGCGAACGATGTGATCGAGCGGCTCGAGTCGGGCCTGGACACCCAGCTAGGCCCCACGTGGCCAGACGGTGTCGAGGTCAGCTTCGGGCAGTGGCAGAAACTGGCTCTCGCCCGCGGTTTCATGCGGGATGGTCCGCTGCTGCTCGTCCTCGACGAGCCAACGGCCGCTCTGGATGCGGAGACCGAGCACGAGCTCTTCTCCAGGTACGCGGAAGCCGCTCGGGCTGGTGCCAACGGCGGCATCACGATCTTGGTGTCTCACCGCTTCAGCACGGTGCGGATGGCCGACTTGATCGTCGTCCTGCAGCGAGCCGAGGTCACCCAGGTCGGCAGCCACGAGGAGCTCATGCGCGAGGTCGGGGCCTACGCAGAGCTGTTCTCCATCCAGGCACGCGCCTACCAGTGAGCCTCGATCCATTTCGGAAACTTCAGCGCCACCCATGTGGCGACGGGTTTTGTGGGTACAGGTGCGCAAGACTCGACCGGGGCGCTGACCTGTTCAGCAGCGCAGCGGGCCAGCGGCCCGGTCGGGTCGGCTCGTCGAACGCCCGGTCTCGGAGACCCGGTCGGGTGGCTGAAACTGCCGCGACGGATCTGGGCGCCTCTCGATACGATCGAGGCGCCATGTCGCCGCCCAGCGGGATGCGACCAGCCCACCCACGTCGAGGAGCAGCGCGTGTCCGAGTTGAGAGTCACCGTCGTCAGCCCGGCCGATCGCGCTGAGCGGACCGTGACCACGGGCACGAGGGCCTGGGAGCTGTTCCGCGACGACCCTTCGGTCATCGCGGCCAGGGTGTCCGGTGAGCTCCGCGACCTGTCTTATGAGCTCGCCGACCGCGACGCGGTCGAGGCCGTGTCGATCGACTCGCCAGACGGCCGGGACATCCTGCGGCACTCGACGGCGCACGTCATGGCCCAGGCCGTCCAGCAGCTGTTCCCGGACGCCAAGCTCGGGATCGGGCCACCGATCACCGACGGCTTCTACTACGACTTCGGCGTCTCCGAGCCGTTCAAACCCGACGACCTCGAGAAGATCGAGTCGCGGATGCGGAAGCTCATCAAGGAAGGTCAACGCTTCTCGCGCCGGCTGGTGTCCGATGACGAGGCTCGTGACGAACTGGCCGGGGAGCCGTACAAGCTCGAGCTGATCGAGCTCAAGGGGGCGGCCGAGGCTGATGCGGCCGAAGGGGCCGGTGTCGAGGTCGGCGCCGGCCAGCTCACCATGTACGACAACCTCGATCGCGACGGGTCCCTGGCATGGAAGGACCTCTGCCGTGGGCCGCATCTGCCGACCACGAAGCGGATCCCGGCCTTCGCGCTGGCGCGCTCCGCTGCGGCGTACTGGCGCGGCGACGAGCAGAACCCCCAGCTTCAGCGCATCTACGGCACCGCATGGGAGAGCAAGGACGCGCTGGAGGCGCATCTGGCTCGGCTGGAGGAGGCTGCCCGCCGCGACCACCGCCGGCTCGGAGCCGAGCTGGACCTGTTCAGCTTCCCCGACGAGCTGGGCTCGGGGCTCGTGGTCTTCCACCCCAAGGGCGGTGTCGTGCGCAAGGTCATGGAGGACTACTCCCGGAGCCGCCACGCGGAGTCCGGCTACGAGTTCGTCTACACGCCCCACCTGGCCAAGTCCGAGCTGTTCGAGACCTCGGGGCACCTGCAGTGGTACGCCGACGGGATGTACCCGCCGATCGAGATGGAAGGGGCCCGCTACTACCCCAAGCCGATGAACTGCCCCGGGCACATCTTGATCTACCGCTCGCGGGGACGTTCCTACCGTGAGCTGCCGCTGCGGCTGTTCGAGTTCGGCACCGTCTACCGTTACGAGAAGTCCGGCGTCGTGCACGGCCTCACCCGGGCGCGGGGTTTCACGCAGGACGACTCGCACATCTTCTGCACACCCGACCAACTCGCCGGGGAGCTCGCGTCCCTGCTCGACTTCGTGCTCGGGCTGTTGCGCGACTTCGGCCTCACCGACATCGAGCCGGAGCTGGCCCTGCGCGACGACTCCGACAAGTATGTCGGCGAGCAGGCACAGTGGGACGTCGCGGAGGCCGCTCTGCGCTCCGCCATCGAGGCCCTCGGGCTGGCCTACGTCGAGGCGCCGGGAGAGGCGAACTTCTACTCCCCGAAGATCGACATCCATGTGCGGGACGCGATCGGCCGTCGTTGGCAGATGTCCACGCTGCAGGTCGACCTGCAGCTGCCGACCCGGTTCGACATCGAGTATCAGGCGGCGGACGGCAGCCGACCTCGGCCGTACATGATCCACCGGGCTTTGTTCGGCTCGATCGAGCGGTTCTTCGGCATCCTCACCGAGCATTACGCCGGTGCCTTCCCTCCCTGGCTCGCGCCCGTGCAGGTGGCGGCGATCCCCATCGCCGAGCGCCACGAGAACTACCTCGGTGACCTCGCCGCTCAGCTCGAGGCGGTCGGCGTTCGGGTGGAGGTCGACCGGTCCGACGAGCGGATGCAGAAGAAGATCCGCACCGCCCAGCTCCAGAAGGTGCCGTTCATGGTCATCGCGGGCGACCGGGACGTCGAGGACGGCGCGGTCTCGTTCCGCTACCGCAGCGGCGACCAGGACAACGGTGTGCCTGTGGCGGAGGCGATTGCGCGAATCGTCGAGGCTGTGGAGCTTCGGACCCAGGTATGACCGAGTTCGAGGCACAGGCCGGAGTCGGTGATCCGGACCCGTTTCTGCGGCTGTGGACACCGCACCGGCTGGCCTACATCGAGGGGGAGAACAAGCCGGCCGGCCAGGGCGCGGACGACTGCCCGTTCTGCGGCGTGCTGGGGCTGCCCGACGACCACGGCCTGGTCGTACGTCGAGGCGAACACGCCTACGCCGTGCTCAACCTCTACCCCTACAACCCTGGCCACCTGATGGTGTGCCCGTACCGGCACGTGGCGGACTACACCGAGCTGACCGTCGACGAATATGCCGACATCGCAGACCTCACCCGCGGCGCCATGCAGGCGATAAGGGGTGTCTCGGGGGCGGACGGCTTCAACATCGGCCTCAACCAGGGGAACGTGGCCGGCGCCGGCATCGCCGCCCACCTCCATCAGCACATCGTGCCAAGGTGGAGCGGTGACACCAACTTCATGCCCGTGGTGGGCCGCACCCGGGTGTTGCCGCAGCTGTTGGCCGACACCCGCGCACAGCTCGCCGATGCCTGGCCGGGTGCGGAGCCGCGCGACTGACCGGTCGGGCGGCTGCCGGGTCAGGCGGGCGTCAGCAGGCTGACCCAGACGCTGCGGCCGAGCGCTCGCTCTCCGGGGGTCGTCTCGATGTCCTCGTCCGCGAACCCGGCCGTGGGGATCACGGTGATCTCGACCATCGCTTCGGTGTCCTTGAAGATGAGCAGGTCGCCGGCCTCGTCGAGGCTGGACCACACCGCAGTCGTCCGCGGCGGCGCGATGCCGTCGACCCGGGTGTGCGTCGGCTTGGCCAGTCGGTGCTGCGCCCGCTGCACCAGCGCGGGGTCGGTGTGCAGCGTCACCACGACCGAGCCGGGCGGGCCCGCCCAAGAGCAGGTCACCTCGCGGCCCGAGCCGAACTCGCTCGCCAAGGTGGGTCTGGCGCCGAGCGCGGAGGCGATCGCAGCGGTGTCGACGAGGCGACAGCGCCGACCCGGCGTCGTCTGCGTGAGGACCGGGTTCGCCGGCAGCCGACCGACGGCCACCTCGGCGGTCTGCACCAGGGCCTGGCGCGTGATCGGCCCAGTCGGGTCCACCACGGTGGTAAGCGACAGCACGGAGCCGTGCGCGAAGACGTGCAGGCTCTGGACGTCTCCCTCGGTGCGGAGCAGGGCCCGGTCGCCGAGTCGCCTCACCAGCACGGGGTCACCGCCCGCGGCCTCGCCGTAGGCATGCTGGAAGACCACCGGGGCGACGGCGTCGGCGGCCAGCTGCACGGTGAGCACCGGACGGTCGAACGTGTCGCCGAACTCGCACCGGGCCGTCGCCACCTGGGACGGCCCGTAGGCGAAGCCGACCACGTCGAGGTCGCGCTCAAGGATCTGGCTGAGCCGGCTCTCCGGCACCAGCTCACACACGTCGACCGGCACGGCGGGACTGGATCGCTTCAGCGGCGTGGCACCCGGCCCTTCCAGCGGGCTCTCCGGCCCTCCGCACGCGACAGCGCTCAACAAGACGGGGGTCAGCGCCACACCGACCAGCAGGCGGCCCACCGGAACACGACCCAGCGCACGGAACACCAGCGCCCCGTCTGCCACCGCCATGCGGTGGACCCTACTCGTCGGCGGTCAGCCTCGCCGCGACATGAGAGGGTACGGCGTCGTAGCGGGCGAACCGACGTGCGAACGTGCCGGTCCCGTGGCTCAGCGACCGCAGCTCGGTCGCGTACCGCACGAGCTCCAGCTGCGGCGCCTCGGCCTTGATCACGGTGCGCCCGACGCCCACCGGCTCTGTCCCGAGCACCCTGGCGCGCCGGCTCGACAGGTCGCCCATCACCGCCCCCATGAAGTCGTCGTCGATCAACACATCGACGGCATCGATCGGCTCGAGCAGCTGCACCCCGGCGGCGGCCGCGGCCTCGCGCAGTGCGAGGCTGCCCGCCGTCTGGAACGCCATGTCGCTGGAGTCGACGCTGTGCGCCTTGCCGTCGTACAGGGTGACCTTGATGTCGACCACCGGGTAGCCGGCCTGCAGCCCCTTCTGCAGCTGCGCGCGGACACCCTTCTCCACACTCGGGATGAACTGCCGGGGCACGGCACCGCCGACCACCTTGTCGACGAACTCGAACCCGCCTCCGGTCGGTAGCGGCTCCGCCTCGATGTCGCACACCGCGTACTGGCCGTGGCCGCCGCTTTGCTTGACGTGCCGCCCCTTCGCCTTGACCGGCCCGGCCAACGTCTCTCGCAACGGGACGCGGACGTCGACCTGGTCGACCTTGACGCCGTACCGGTTGGTCAACCTGTCCAGCAGTACGTCGGCGTGCGCCTCACCCATGCACCACAACACCAGCTGCAGCGTCTCCGGGTTGTTCTCGACCCGGACCGTCGGGTCTTCGGCGGCCAGCCGATGCAGCGCCTGCCCGAGCTTGTCCTCGTCCGCCTTCGCGTGCGCGACGACGGCGACGGGGAGCAGCGGATCGGGCATCGTCCACGGCTCCATCACGAGCGGGTTGTCCTTGTCGCTCAAGGTGTCACCGGTCTCGGCGCGGGAGAGCTTGGCGATCGCGCAGATATCGCCCGCGATGGCGATGTCGCTGAGCCGCTGCGCCTTGCCGAGCGGAGTAGACAGGCCACCGATCCGCTCGTCCTCGTCGTGGTCCTCGTGCCCGCGCCCGGCGTCGGAGAACTCCGAGAAGTGACCCGACACATGCACGGTGGCGTCGGGCCGCAGGGTGCCGGAGAAAACCCGGGCAAGGCTGATCCGCCCGACGTACGGGTCAGACGTCGTCTTCACCACCTCCGCCAGCAGCGGGCCTTCCGGTTCGCAGCCGAGGCCGCTGACGGACCTGCCCGCGGTGGTGTAGACCGCGGGGAGCGGGTGGTCCGAGGGTGGCGGGAACGCCTCGCTGATGACCTCCAGCAGCTCGGTGAGCCCCAACCCGCTCATCGCGGCCACCGGGACCACGGGGAAGAACGTGCCCCGGGCCACGGCGGTCTCCAGGTCTTCCACGAGGAGCTTGAAGTCGATGTCCTCACCCCCCATGTAGCGGTCCATCAGGCCCTCGTCCTCGGACTCTTCGATGACCCCCTCGATCAGCGCGCCCCGATGCTCCTCGATCACCAGCTGCTCGTCGGTTGACGGTGCGCGCACCTCGCGGCCCGACTCGTCCGACGACGCGTAGTCGGAGACGGTCTGGGACAGCAGCGCCGCCAGGTCGTCGGTCTCCGCGCCGTCGTGCGGGACCGGCACGTACAGCGGCAGCACCTTGGCGCCGAACGCCGCCTGGGCCTGGGCGAGCACGCCCGGGTAGTCGGCGCGTTGGTGGTCGAGCTTGCTGATCACGACGCAGCGCGGCATACCCACCACCTCACACTCCTGCCACAGCGCGCGTGTCGCGCCGTCCACGCCCTCGCTCGCCGAGAGCACGAACAGGGCGCAGTCGGCGGCCCGCAGGCCGGCGCGGAGCTCGCCCACGAAGTCGGCGTACCCGGGGGTGTCGAGCAGGTTGACCTTCACGCCGTCGACGGCGAGCGGGGCGAGGCTGAGGCCGATCGAGCGTTGCTGGCGGATCTCGGCGTCGTCGTAGTCGGAGGTGGTGGTGCCGTCCTCGACGCGTCCGGCCCGGCTGATCGCGCCGCGGGTGGCCAGCAGCGACTCCACGAGGGTGGTCTTCCCGGAGCCGGACGGGCCAACGAGCACCACGTTGCGGATCCCGTCCGGGGTTGTGGGCTGGTGTGCTCGCCCGTCGGCAGCACCCGCCCCTGGTTGTTTGCCCGCCATGCCCACACGCTCCTTCTGTCTTACGACATCAGCCCGGTTATCGCATGGGGTCCACCCTTCACCTCCGGCGGCCACGACACAAGGGCTGCACCCCCAACGGCCCAGGCGTGGCCCGATAACATCACAGGCGAAGCAACACCTGCCCGTTCTCCACCTGAGACGGACCCACCCGAGAAGGGCGCGAACACCGCAGATGCTCGAGCGCTTTCGTCAGTTCTGGACCAACGTGTTCAAGCCGATCTCCCACCTGCTGATCAAGCTGGGCGTGTCTCCCGACGCTGTGACGTTCGTCGGAACCGCGGGCGTCGCCGCCGGCGCGCTCGTCTTCTTCCCGCGTGGCGACCTGTGGATCGGTGTGCTGGTGATCACCGCCTTCGTCTTCGCCGACCTCATCGACGGCGACATGGCCCGCACCTTGGGTACGTCGTCGAAGTGGGGTGCCTTCCTCGACTCCACCCTCGACCGGCTGGGTGATGCGGCGATCTTCGGCGGGCTGGCCGTCTGGTTCTTCCGCGGAGGCGACGACGCGCTGTTGGCCTATGTGGCGCTGTGGGCGCTGGTCATGGGCTCTGTCACGTCGTACGCCAGAGCCAAGGCGGAGAGTCTCGGCATGCAGGCCAAGGGCGGGATCGCCGAACGCGCCGACCGGCTGGTCTCGGTGCTCGTACTCACGTTCTTCGCCGATGTCTTGGACCTGCCGATCCTGCTGACGGTGGTGCTGTGGGCGCTGGCCGTGGCCAGCACGGTCACGGTGGGTCAGCGGATGCTCCTCGTACGGCGTCAGGCGCTGGCCGACCCGGCGACGAGCCGCTGACGGCGGTCTCGTCATGACGCAGACCAGGCCCGTCGCCCCTCGGGAACGGCTCGCCGACCAGGCCTTCGGACTCGGCTGGGCGATCACCCGGCACGCCCCGGAGCCGGCCGCGACCCGGCTGCTCGAAGGGGCCGCGGACCGACTCTGGAAGCGCCGTGGCCCCGGCGTGCAGCAGCTCGAGGCGAACCTGCGCCGGGCGGTCCCGGGACACAGTGAGGCAGAGCTACGGCTCCTCTCGCATGCGGCCATGCGGTCCTACTTCCGCTACTGGCATGAGGCGTTCCGGCTCCCCTCGTGGAGCCGGCGGCGCATCGTGGACATGGTGGTCACCAACAACGAGGCGCCTCTGCGGGACGGGTTCGGTGCGGGGCGCGGCGCGATCATCGCGCTGCCGCACATGGGGAACTGGGATCTCGCCGGCGCATGGGCGTGCCTGACGGGCATGCCGGTGTCGACCGTCGCTGAGGTGCTCCGTCCGGAGTCCCTGTTCAACCGCTTCGTCAGCTACCGCGAGCAGCTCGGCATGGAGGTCGTCCCGCTGGCGAAAGACGGCAACGCCTTGGCGCGGCTCAAGAGGTCGCTGGATGCGGGTCGGCTCGTCTGCCTGCTCACCGACCGGGACCTCAGCAGCTCGGGCCTGGAGGTCGAGCTGCTCGGCGAGCCGGCCCGACTGCCTGGTGGGCCGGCGGTGCTGGCGCGGATGACCGGCGCGCCGATAGTCGCCCTCTCCTTGACCTACCGAGGGCCGCTGCTCCACCTCGACTTCAGCGACCCGGTCGCAGTCCGCCCCGGACGCGCGGGCGTCGTACGGATGACTCAGGAGATCGCGGACTTCTTCTCGGCCGGCATCCGCGGCGCACCCGCCGACTGGCACATGCTGCAGCGCGTCTTCACCGCCGACCTGGAGCCGGGCGTGCGGTGAGGATCGGCCTGGTCTGTCCCTACTCTCTCGACGTGCCGGGTGGTGTCCAGAACCACGTTCGTGATCTCGCGGCGGTGCTGGCGGCCCGGGGCCACCACGTCGGGGTGCTGGCTCCGGGGGAGGCGACCGTGGGCCTGCCGGCGTACGTCGAGATCGTCGGCAGGTCCGTCCCGGTCAGGTACAACGGGTCGGTCGCCCGGCTGGCGTTCGGACCGAAGGTGGCGAACCGAACCAAGCGCTGGGTGCTGCAGGGCGGGTTCGACCTGCTCCATATCCACGAACCTGCCACTCCCAGCGTGTCCCTGCTCGCGTTGTGGGCCGCCGACTGCCCGGTCGTGGCGACCTTTCACAGCGCCATTCCGCGGTCGCGCACGATGTCGTCGGTGGCGGGCTTCCTGCGTCCCTCGATGGAGAAGGTGACGGCGCGGATCGCGGTCTCCGAGGCCGCCCGCTCCACGCTCGTGCATCATCTTGGCGGGGAGCCGGTGGTGATCCCGAACGGGCTGTTCTGTCTGCCCTTCGTCGAGGCCAGACCTCGCCCGCAGTGGACCGGGCTCTCGGGCGGCCCCACCATCGTCTTCCTCGGCCGCACCGATGAGCCGCGCAAGGGCTTGGCCGTCCTGCTAGCCGCGTTTCCGCGGGTGCTCGAACGCCACCCCGCGGCCCGGCTGCTCGTCGCCGGGCACGGGGACGAGGCGCCGCTGGACCTGCTGCCCGAGAGTGCCCTGCGCCAGGTGGAGCTGATCGGTCGGGTAAGCGACGAGGACCGCGCGCGGCTGCTGGCGTCGGCCACCGTGTACGTCGCTCCGCAGACCGGCGGCGAAAGCTTCGGCATCGTCTTGGTCGAGGCCATGGCGGCGGGCGCCGCGGTGGTGGCCAGCGACCTGGCGGCGTTTCGGGCGGTGCTGGGTGGCGGTGAGTTCGGCGCGCTTTTCCCCGCCGGCGACGCGACCGGCGCCGCCGACGTGATCAGCCGGCTGCTGTCCGACGGTGAGCGGCGGGAGGCGCTGCGCCTCAAGGCCAGTCAAGAGGTGCGCCGCTACGACTGGTCCCGGCTGACTGTGGACGTGGAGGCTGTCTACTCCACGGTGGTCGCTGGGCCGAGCCGGCTCGAGGCGGCGAGATGAGCTCGGCAGCGGTATGGCTCGACCTTGCCACGTGGGTCTGGGTCGGCGCGGCCATCGGCGTACTCGTCGTGCTCCTCGTCGCGGTCTGGTGCTCGTGGACCGCCGGGCGGCTGGACCGGATGCACCTGCGGTGTGAGGCCGCTGACGCGGGGCTGCAGGCCCAGCTCGTCCGCCGGTCCTCGCTCGCCACCGAGATGGCGGCCGGAGGGCTGACCGACTCGGCGTCGGCATTGCTGCTCGTCGAGGCGGCGGCGCAGGCCCGGGAGTCGACCGGGGCGGAGCAATGGCAGGCGGAGTCGAACCTGACCGAGGTGTTGCACCTGGTCACGCTGCCGGGTGGGTCGGACGAGCCACTCACGGCTGCGCTGGTCGGCACCTCCCGCCAGCTCACGATGGCCAGGCGCATCCACAACGACCTGGTGGCCACGACGGTGGCGCTGCGCAACCGGCGTCGGGTCCGCTGGTTACGGCTCGCGGGGCACGCCGTACCGCCGCGGATGGCCGAGTTCGACGACCGCCCGCTCTAGCACCGGCGTCTCGTGACCCACCCGGATGCCACCCCCAAGATGCGGGAAACCTGTCGTCCCCAGGCTGCGTCTGAGGGCAACTTTCCCGCAATCGAGGCATAGGAGGGCTCGCGGTGAGGCGCCGCCTGGTGGAGGCGGGCGGCTCAGACGCCGTACGATGGAATCATTCCCCAACCTTCCAGACGAGGCTGATCGTGACCGACCAAGCAGCAACTCCGCACACCGGCACCGCCAAGGTCAAGCGCGGCATGGCCGAGATGCTCAAGGGCGGCGTCATCATGGACGTCGTCACTGCTGAGCAGGCCAAGATCGCCGAAGACGCCGGCGCTGTGGCCGTGATGGCGCTCGAGCGGGTCCCCGCCGACATCCGCGCCCAGGGCGGCGTCTCCCGGATGAGTGACCCCGACATGATCGACGGCATCATCTCCGCGGTGTCGATACCGGTGATGGCGAAGGCGCGCATCGGCCACTTCGTGGAGGCACAGGTGCTGCAAAGCCTCGGCGTCGACTACGTCGACGAGTCGGAGGTGCTGACCCCGGCCGACTACGCCAACCACATCGACAAGTGGCAGTTCACGGTGCCGTTCGTGTGCGGCGCGACCAATCTGGGTGAGGCGCTGCGCCGGATCACCGAGGGGGCGGCGATGATCCGCTCCAAGGGGGAGGCCGGCACCGGCGACGTGTCCAACGCCACCACACACATGCGGCAGATCCGGGCCGAGATGCGGCGGCTGTCCTCGATGAGCGACGACGAGCTCTACGTGGCGGCGAAGGAGCTTCAGGCGCCGTACGAGTTGGTGCGCGAGGTGGCCGAGGCCGGCAAGCTGCCGGTCGTGCTGTTCACCGCGGGCGGCATCGCCACCCCGGCCGACACCGCCATGATGATGCAGCTGGGCGCCGAGGGCGTGTTCGTCGGCTCCGGCATCTTCAAGGCCACCAATCCCGCGCAGCGGGCGGCCGCGATCGTGAAGGCCACGACGTTCTTCGACGACCCCGACGTCCTCGCGAAGGTCTCCCGTGGTCTCGGCGAGGCGATGGTCGGGCTCAACGTCGACGAGATTGCGCAGCCGCACCGCCTCTCCGAACGCGGCTGGTGACGCATGGCCATCGGCAGTCCCGACAAGGCGGCACGTCTCGACCAGTTGCGCGTGTACGCGGACGTGCAGGTGCGGTCGGGCTTCCGCGCCGCCGCCGAGGTGCGATCTGACGTCTTCGAGGCGGCCCGCGACGAGGTCCAGGAGCCCGCGGAGGCGCAGCGGCTGACCGACGAGTTCGTCTCGGCGGCGCATGCGTCGTTGGCCGCGGAGGCCGCCGGCTGGCCCGAGGTCACGGAGTACGACCGGCTGCAGGCCGCGTTCGCCGACTTGCGCGCCGGTGGAGTCGTCGTACTCGAGGCGGTCGACGACCACTGGGCGGCGAACGAGAAGCTCGACGAGATGCGCGCCACCGGGCGGCAACCGCGTGGCATCGCCTACTTCACCCACACCGACATCTGGCACGCGGTCGAGCACCGGATGCTGGAGCTCAACCTGTGGCACGGCACCAGCGCCAACGTCGCCGAGGGCGACGACCTGTTGGGGTTCGTCACCGACACGCTGGCCGCGCACGGGATCGAGTCCGTGTTCGACGAGGGCCGCATAGAGGTCTCCGTCGCCTGGCAGCGCCGCCCCTTCGCTGCCTCCCACTGAACGGGGGCTTCGTGACCGCTGGTAGACCCGTGGTCGGCGTCTTCGCGCTCCAAGGCGATGTGCGCGAGCACCTGCGGATGCTCGAGGCAGCGGGCGCGGCGGCTACACCGGTACGCCGATCGAGCGAGCTCGACGTGGTCGACGCCATGGTCATCCCAGGGGGGGAGTCCACCACGATGCACAAGCTCGCGACCGTCTTCGAGCTGTTCGAGCCGCTGCGGCAGCGTCTCGCGGCGGGGATGCCGGCGCTCGGGACGTGTGCCGGCATGATCATGCTGGCCGACCGGATCGAGGGCGGCATCGCCGGCCAACAGACCTTGGGCGGGCTCGATGTCGTCGTACGACGCAACGCCTTCGGCCGGCAGGTCGACTCGTTCGAGAGCGACGTCGACTTCGCCCCTTTCGACGCCCCGTTCCACGCACTGTTCATTCGGGCGCCGTGGGTCGAGAAGCACGGCACCGGCGTCGAGGTGCTCGCCACGGTGGCCGACGGGCCGGCCGCCGGTAGGATCGTCGCCGTGCGCCAAGACGCCGTCATGGCCACCTCGTTCCACCCCGAGATCACCGGCGACGACCGGGTGCACCGTTACTTCGTCGACCTGGTCCGCAGCATCCGCGGCAGCTAAGGAGCCCAGCACGCATGTCCGGCCACTCCAAGTGGGCGACCACCAAGCACAAGAAAGCCGCAGTCGACGCCAAGCGGGGCAAGCTCTTCGCGAAGCTGATCAAGAACGTCGAGGTGGCGGCGCGCACCGGAGGCGGCGACCCGGCCGGCAACCCGACGCTGTACGACGCCGTCCAGAAGGCCAAGAGGTCTTCGGTGCCGGGCGACAACATCGACCGCGCCGTCAAGCGCGGATCGGGTCTGGAGGCCGGGGCCGTCCAGTACCAGACGATCATGTACGAGGGGTACGCCCCGGGCGGCGTCGCGCTGCTGATCGAGTGCCTCACCGACAACCGGAACCGCGCGGCCGGGGAGGTGCGCACCGCGATGACCCGCAACGGCGGCTCGATGGCCGACGCGGGGTCGGTCTCCTACATGTTCAC
>JACCUS010000343.1 GCA_013811715.1 Nocardioidaceae bacterium | reverse complement strand
CGGAGGTTCGAGATTCCCCGTCGTCGTCTCGCTGAGCAGCCAGGGCGCGATGCGACACCGCCAGCAAGGTCCCGGTGTCGGGGTCGACGAGCATCAGCTCCTCCTCGACTCCGATCTTGCGAGCGGTCACGCATGCAGTCTGCCTGAGCCGAGCAGCAGGCGCTCTCATCGGCTCCCGCCGCTTGCGGTCTCCCTGGCAGGCTGTAGTCGTGATGACGAACGCTTCGCGACGGTGTCCGGGTCGTGGCTGAAACCCGCATCGGCACGTCCGGGTGGTTGTATCCGGGGTGGCGTGGCTCGTTCTACCCGGCAGGGCTCCCGCATCGCGCGGAGCTGGGATACAACGCATCACTTTTCACCTCGGTCGAGATCAACGGCTCCTTCTACTCACTCCAACGACCGGAGAGCTATCGGCGCTGGCACCGCTCGACACCGGACGACTTCGTCTTCGCGGTCAAGGGCGGACGTTTCATCACCCACCTGAAGAAGCTGACCGGCGTTGAGACAGCACTGGCCAACTTCTTCGCATCGGGCATCTTGGCGCTCGGGTCCAAGCTCGGGCCTGTCCTGTGGCAGCTGCCGCCCGCGCTCGGCTTCGACCCCGACCGGTTGGCGACGTTCTTCGACCTACTCCCGCGCAGCACCGACCAAGCGGCCACCCTGGCCACCGGCCATGACTCCAAGCTGCCCAGTGACCGAGCGCTCATCAGGACCGATGTGGATCGCCCGATCCGGCACGCATTGGAGGTCCGGCACAGCAGCTTCGCCACGGTCGAGGCCGTCGCGCTGCTTCGGTGCCACAACGTGGGCTTCGTCGTCGCCGACAGTGCCGGCACTTGGCCACTCGTGGAGGAGGTCACGTCCGACTTCGTGTACGTGCGCCTGCACGGGGCCGACGAGCTCTACGTCAGCGGCTACACCGACACCGCGCTGGACCGGTGGGCCGCGAAGGTGAGGGCTTGGACCGCCGGAGGCTACGACGTCTTCGTCTATTTCGACAACGACGCCAAGGTGCATGCGCCGTACGACGCGCAGGCGTTGATGAACCGGCTCGGCCGGAGCTGACAAACTCTCTGACGAGCTGGTGTACGTCGGCGGTCGGCCCCGCTGCCTGGATTTGGCCGCCTTGGCGGCCTGCTGCTAGCCTTGTCCGTCGCGCGTCCGCCAGCGGCGCGTCGCGGCACCGTGGTCCGAACCAATACCCTCTAAGGCTTAGCTCCGTGGCGAACATCAAGTCCCAGATCAAGCGCAACAAGCAGAACGACACTGCGCACGAGCGCAACAAGTCCGTCAAGTCCGCGCTCAGGACGTCGATCCGCCGGTTCCGTGCGGCCGCCGACTCTGGCGAGACCGAGCAGGCCCAATTGCTTGCCAAGGCCGCCAGCAAGAGGCTCGACAAGGCCGCCTCGGCCGGCGTGATCCACAAGAACCAGGCGGCCAACAAGAAGTCCGCCATCGCCAAACAGGCCGCTTCCCTCTAGGCGTCGCACGACGGGGCCGTCCCGGATCGACGGGCTGATCTGACTCGGGTCGGCCCGCTTTTTCTTGTCTGCGCCGCCACACCACCATGTCCGATTCCCGCCAGATTTGCCGGGTCTGCCGCGGCAGGATGGGCTGATGACGACACGGACCGTTACCAAGATCCATGCGTCCGCCATCGACCCGAAGCGGCTCGACCAGATCCGCGCCAGCGGCGAGGACGAGCACGGGAACCCACTGTCCCCCTTCCGGGCGAGTGGTCAGGGCGAGCCGTTGCGTTGCTGCCTTCGTTATGCCGACCCGGGCGAACCCATCATGCTCGTCTCCTACGCACACTTCAGCATGCCCTCCGTCTGGCGAGAAGTCGGTCCGGTCTACGTGCACGCCCGCAAGTGCGATGGATACACGGCCCCCGACAGGTTCCCCGTCGATTTCCGCACCGGCCCCGTCCTGCTCCGCACGTACGACGCCAGGCTCAGCATGGACTACGAGCATCTGAGGATCGTGCCTGACGGCGGGGACGTCGAGAGCGCTGTCCGCGAGCTGCTGGTTATCGAGCGGGTCCATCAGGTGCATGTGCGCCCCGTGAAGAGCCAGTGCTTCCTGTTCGCTGTCACCCGCGGGTGAACGGCCTCAACGCAGCGCGCGGGCGCGAATGACGGAGATGACCAGCCGCTCGCATGCCCACAACCGGTCACCGGCCGCGCCCTTGACGTCGGCGTCGGCCTTCGCGGCCGCCTGGATCGCGACGGCCAAGCCCCGCTCGGTCCAGCCCCTCGACTGGCCCGCGAGCGACCTCAGCTTCCATGGCGGCACTCCCACCTCTCGCGCCAAGTCGCCTTCGCGCAGGCCTTGCGGCGCCGCCATGTAGCGGGCGAGGGAACGTAGCCCGCCCGCGATGGCGCTGGTGATCAGCACCGAGTCGACCCGGGTGGCGAATGCCCACCGCAGCTGTTCGAGGGCGTCACTTGCCCTGCCCTCGATCGCGGCGTCGGCGACGGCGAAACCCTTCACCTCGGCTCGACCGCCGAAGTAGCGCCGCACCAGATCCTCGGTGATTGTCTCGCCCTCCGCGTCGGCGGCGAGCTGGTCGACGGCCCCCGCCAAGGCGCGCATGTCCTCACCGACCGCGTCGACGAGAGCCGCCGCGGCCGCCTCGCCTACCTTGGCCCGATGCGTGCGGAACTCCGCCACCACCCATCTCGGGAGCTCCCACTTCTTCAGCGCCTGCGCCTTCACCTCGACCACGCCGACCTTACGCAGCTTGTCGAGCAGCGCCTTGCCCTTGACGCCCCCAGTGTGATGCAGGACGAGGGAGACATCGGGGGCCGGTGAACCGACGTACTCCAACACGGGGCCTACCGCCCCCTCGGGAAGATCTTCGAGGCCGCGCACGACGACGCACCGCATCGAAGCGAAGAGCGACGGGCTGGTGATCTCGGCAAAGGCCCCGGGCCCGAGCTCGCTCGCCGGCAGCTCGGACAGGTCCGCGTCGGCGTCGGCGAAGCGGATCACGTCACGCACCGAGGAGATCGTTCGCTCGGCAACGAACTCGTTCGGTCCGGTGATCAA
>JACCUS010000333.1 GCA_013811715.1 Nocardioidaceae bacterium | reverse complement strand
GCGGTGATCGTGCCGGTCGCGGTGGTCGCGTCGCAGAACGGCTCCTCGCCACAGCCGACCGACCTCGCGGACCAGACCTCCGCACCCACGTCGCCGGCTGAGACGCCGACGGCCCCGTCGGACCCAGGCGGCTCGGTGCCGGACGGCTGGCGGGTGGAGTCCTACGACGGTGTGCAGCTCAAGGTGCCGGCTCACTGGGGCTGGGGCGGCGTCCCCGGCGAAGCCGTTTCGGGGCAGGACGGAGAGTTCACGTGCGGTCAAGAGGGTGCGTTCGCCTACCCGGGGCCTGATGGCGAGACGCTCTTCGAGGAGGGTGCAAAGGTGCCCTACGTCGGGCGGGCGGGCTACTACATGACCGACGTCTGCACGAACGTGCTGCCGCCCACAGACTCCTATGTGTGGCTCGGCTCGGCGGTCGAGGTTGGCACGGTTGAGCTGGCGAACGGCTTCGTCCAGGAGACCGTCAAGGTGGAGGGTGCGCACGTCGTCAACGTGACGGTCGCCGACACGGACGCCGAACGGCGCGCCATGATCATCGGCTCGATCGAAACACTCGGTGTCGACGCCAACGGCTGTGACACCGACATGCCAACGCCCCCGAGCCCTCCCCTGACCAACGAGGACCTGTTGGCCGGCGTGGGCGACATCGAGTCCGTATCCGTGTGTGTGTACAGCTGGCTGGATTGGATGGGCCGCGATACCGACACAAGACTCGGCTACTCGACCCAGATGGCAGGGCCGGCGGCACAGTCCGTCTTCGATGCGATCGCGCAGACGCCCGAATACAAGGGCGCGATCTGCGCCGTCTACACACCGGGAGGTGACGAAGTCCTTCTTCGATTCCATGGCAGGGAAGGAGACGTCGATGTTGCCGCAGACATCTACAACTCCTGCGGCGCAGGCTTCAGGGTCGGTCGGCAGTTCAGGTGGTTCACTGAGGGCAATGTCAGGCCCTGGATCGTCGATGGCGTCGGGTTGTACGCCTCGGGCGGCCAGCTCGGCAATGCGATCTCTGGGCTCTACCCGATGCCTTGGAAATAACTGACCCGCCACCACCGCATTCGCGTCCGCTTCGGATCGTCTACCCGGGGACCGCGCCTCACCGCTCGCTGCGCGCTGTGCCGGGTGTTCGCAACGATCCGACGGTGGCGTTGCCACAAGCCCCTCACGTTCGGGTCGTTGCCCGCGGTGATGCGTCACGATCCGACGGTGGCGTTGGCGCAGCCCCCTGACAGTCGGATCGTTGCGCGGTGTCCCGGGCGGCGACGTGGTGTGTCGGCGGGCGTGGCTAACGTGACTCCACGGTCACCGACGTCATCGGTGACCGCGCCGCACCGTTCGGGCTGATCGCCCGTCGATGGTCATGAAGAACTGGGCGGCGGCCAGCTGGACCGCGGACGACCAG
This sequence comes from Nocardioidaceae bacterium, assembly GCA_013811715.1. Classification (GTDB taxonomy): domain Bacteria; phylum Actinomycetota; class Actinomycetes; order Propionibacteriales; family Nocardioidaceae; genus JACCUS01. Next base: position 11,218 of record JACCUS010000333.1, on the reverse strand, counting down.
GTGGGGTAGGCGTGCGTCGTGGCGGCCAGCCGCCCGGTGAACATACCGGTCGCCATCGCGAGTGCAGGTTCGTGGATGAGCTCACCGGCGCGAGCGGCCACGATCGTGGCGCCCAGGACCTTGCCGCCGCCCATCGCCCCTACCACGCGCCGCCGACCGGCGATCAGCTTGACGAAGCCGTCAGTCGCGTCCGCCGTCAGCGCGCGGTCGACGGCCGTCATGGGCAGCTCGGCCACCCGTGACTCAGAAGGGGCGTCGGCCTCGCTGATGCCCACCCGCGCAACCTCCGGGTCGGTGAACGTCACCCATGGGATGGCGTCCTCGCGGTACGTCGACGGCACGCGGCCTAGGGCGTTCGCGGCGGCCAGCCGTCCCATCGCGAAGGCGGCGTGGGTGAGCTGGAGACGCCCCGCCACGTCACCTGCCGCATAGATGCCGCGCGCGGTGGTCGCGAGGTGGCGGTCGGTCCTGACGCACCCCCGCTCGTCCACGCCGACACCAGCGGCGTCGAGCCCGAGGTCCGCGGTGCAGGGCTCGCGCCCAACCGTGACGAGCAGCCGCTCGGCGGCGACGACGCTGCCGCCGGACAACGAAAGCCGAAGGCCGGGCCCGACCTTCACGACTGAGGTGGACATCCGTACGTCGATCCCCTCCCGCCCGAAGACCTCCGCGACAACCTGAGACGCCTCGGGTTCCTCCTGCGGCAGCAGCCGGTCGGCCGCCTCGATGAGCGTCACCTCGCTGCCCAGCCGGCGGAACGCCTGCGCCAGCTCGCACCCGATCGCGCCGCCTCCCAGCACGACGAGCGAGCCGGGCAACGCGGGTTCGTCGAACACCGTCTCGTTGGTCAGGTACGGCGACTCCGCGAGCCCGGGGATGGGCGGGACCGCCGGCGTCGACCCGGTGGCGATCACGAACCGCCGCGCGGCGTACGTCGCGCCATCGACGACCACTCGACCAGAACCCACGAACCGGGCCCGACCGAGGTCCACGTCGATGCCCTCCGACCGCAGCGCCGGGGCGTCCTCGGTGGCGGCGATCTGGGCGACCACCTCGCGGATCCGCCGAGCCGCGACGTCGTACGGTGTATCGGACCGCGCCGACTCGATCAGCGTCTTGGACGGGACACATCCGGTGAACGTGCAGTCGCCGCCGGGCTCGCCATCGGAGACCAGCAACGTTCGCGCGCCGCGCGCGACGGCCGCCCGCGCCGCCCCGAGCCCAGCGGCGCCGCCGCCGAGAACGATCAGGTCGTAGTCGCCGCCGTTCACGTCTGCCGCGCTCATGGCACCGACGGTAACCTCGCCCTCTGCGGGGTGCGGTCGATGGGGTAAGACTGGTGCTGGCGGGTGTCTTCGCGAGAGAGGTGTGCTGATGAGTCAAGAGGTGGACGTGGTGGTCCTGGGCATGGGCCCCGGGGGAGAGGCGGTAGCCACCCAGGCGGCGCAGGCGGGGTTGGACGTCGTCGCCGTCGACCAGCACCTCGTCGGTGGCGAGTGCCCCTACTACGCGTGCATCCCGAGCAAGATGATGATCCGGGCCGGCAACGTCCTCGCCGAGACGCGACGGGTGTCCGACCTCGCGGGTGCAAGCACGGCGACGCCGGACTGGGCGCCGGTGGCGGAGCGGATCGACGTGGAGGCGACCACGGGCTGGAACGACCAGATCGCGGTCGACCGGCTGGAGGACAGCGGCGTCACGTTCGTCCGCGGACACGGCCGGCTCGACGGGGAGCGCACCGTCACCGTCGACGGGGAGACGTACGTCGCGAGCAAGGGCGTGGTGCTCAACACCGGCACGCAGCCGAGCGTCCCGCCGATCCCCGGCCTCGCCGACACGCCGTACTGGACCAACCGCGACGTCGTGAAGCTCAAGGAGCTCCCCGGCTCGATGATCGTCATCGGCGGCGGCGCGGTGGGGGCCGAGCTGTGCCAGGCGTTCGCGCGGTTCGGGGTCGAGGTCACCCTGGTCGAGGTGGCCGACCGGATCCTCGCGGTCGAGGAGCCGGAGGCGAGCAAGCTGATCACCGAGGCGTTCGGCAGCGAGGGGATCCAGGTGCTCGTGGGCGTCGAGATCTCGCAGGTCGAGTACGCCGACGGGCACTTCTCGCTGACCCTCGACGAGCAGACGCTCCGGGCCGACAAGCTGCTGGTGGCCGCCGGACGTCGTACGAACCTTGCCGACATCGGGCTGGAGACCGTCGGGCTCGACCCCGGAGCGAAGTCCCTTGACACCGATGTCCGGATGCGGGCGGGCGAGGGGCTGTGGGCGATCGGTGACATCACCGGCAAGGGCGCCTTCACCCACGTTTCGATGTACCAGGCCGCCATCGCGGCGCGCGACATCCTCGGCGAGGAGGGCGTGGAGGCCGACTACCGGGCGGTGCCACGGGTGACGTTCACCGACCCCGAGGTGGGGTCGGTCGGGCTCACCGAGCAGCAGGCCCGCGACGCCGGCATCTCGGTCCGGATCGGGGTGGCGCAGGTGCCGAGCTCGGCGCGCGGGTGGATCCACAAGGCTGGCAACGAGGGCTTCATCAAACTCATCGAGGACGCCGACAGGCAGGTCTTGGTCGGGGCGGCTTCGGCGGGCCCGCACGGCGGTGAGGTGCTGTCGGCGCTGGCCGTCGCCGTACACGCGGCGGTGCCGACGTCAACGCTGCGGTCGATGATCTACGCGTACCCCACCTTCCACCGGGGCATCGAGGACGCCCTGAACGCCCTCGACTGAAGTCGGGAGTCGGGAGTCGGGAGTCCAACCTGCCCCGACCACCCTCTCCCCTCCCCGCGAATTGCGGGAAACTTGCTGCCCGGAGACCGCTCGCGAGTGCAACTTTCCCGCATTTCCGAGAGGTGCAAAATCGGGTGCGCCGAGTGCTGGTGTGCCGGATCATGGTGCCCATGGGTCACGTGGATGTTGCCGGGGTGCGGTTCGAGCTTCCCGACGGCCGGGTGCTGCTCGACGACGTCTCTTTCCGCGTCGGTGAGGGCGCCAAGGTCGCGCTCGTCGGCGCCAACGGCGCGGGCAAGACTACGCTGCTGCGCATCATCACCGGCGACCTGATCCCGCACGGCGGCGCGGTAACCCGGTCCGGGGGGCTGGGCGTGATGCGGCAGATGGTGGCGCAAGGCAACGACGGCATGACCGTGCACGACCTGCTGCTGTCGGTCGCGCCGCCACGGGTGCGGTCGGCCGCCGGCCGGGTCGACGCAGCCGAGTTGGCGATGATGGACACCGACGACGAGAAGACCCAGATGCGGTACGCCGAGGCGCTGTCGGACTGGGCCGACGCCGGCGGCTACGACATCGAGGTGCTCTGGGACGTGTGCACGGTCGCCGCCCTCGGCGTCGCCTACGACAAGGCGCGGCACCGCGACCTGAGGACGCTGAGTGGCGGCGAGCAGAAGCGGCTCGTGCTCGAGGCGCTGCTGCGCGGCCCCGACCAGGTGCTGTTGCTCGACGAGCCCGACAACTTCCTCGACGTACCGGGCAAGATCTGGCTCGAGCAGCGGCTGCTCGAGACGTTCAAGACCGTGCTCTTCGTCAGCCACGACCGCGAGCTGATGAACAACACCGCGACCCGGGTCGTCACCGTCGAGCTCGGCGGCGCCGGCAACACCCTGTGGGTGCACCCCGGCGGCTTCGCGACGTACCACCAGGCCCGACGGGACCGGTTCGCGCGCCTGGAGGAGCTACGCAAGAGGTGGGACGAGCACCACGCCAAGCTGCGGGCACAGATGCTGATGTACAAGCAGAAGGCGGCCTACAACTCCGACATGGCCTCGCGCTACCAGGCCGCGATGACACGGTTGCGCCGGTTCGAGGAGGCCGGTCCGCCGGAGAACCAGCCGCGCGAGCAGAACGTCAAGATGCGCCTCGCCGGTGGGCGCACGGGCAAGCGGGCGGTGATCTGCGAGACGGTCGAGCTGACGGGGCTGATGAGTGCCTTCGACCTCGAGGTCTGGTACGGCGAACGGGTGGCCGTCCTCGGGTCGAACGGGTCGGGCAAGTCGCACTTCCTGCGTCTGCTCGCCGCCGGCGGCACCGACCCCGACCGGGAGCAACGGCCGGTCGGGGAGGCGCCGATCAAGCCGGTCGCGCACACCGGGCGGGCGCGGCTCGGCGCGAGAGTGCGGCCGGGATGGTTCGTGCAGACCCACGAGCACCCCGAGCTCGTCGGGCGCACACTGCTGGAGATCCTGCACCGCGGCGACACCGCACCAGACGGGAGGGGCCGCGCCGGCATGCCGCGTGAGCAGGCGGCGCGGGCGCTTGACCGTTACGAGCTCGCGCACGCCTCCGAGCAGCGGTTCGAGTCGCTGTCGGGCGGCCAGCAGGCGCGGATGCAGATCCTGCTGCTGGAGCTGTCCGGGGCGACCTGCCTGTTGTTGGACGAGCCCACCGACAACCTCGACGTCGAGTCGGCGGAGGCGTTGGAGGAGGGGCTGGCCGGTTTCGAGGGCACGGTCGTCGCGGTGACCCATGACCGCTGGTTCGCCCGCGGCTTCGACCGGTTCCTCGTCTTCGGCGCCGACGGCTCTGTCTATGAGTCCGACGAGCCCGTCTGGGACGAGGGCCGGGTGGCCCGGTCCCGCTGACCTGGTGCTCCAACTGTTGGCCCTTCCTGTGCGCGGTTTGGGCCCTCGTCTGGCCCCGCCGTCAGGCCCATGGCGCCGAAGGCGCCGTAGGCGGCCAAGCGCTCGGCGTCGTCGGGCTTGTGGAACATCACTGCGGCCTCGTGTTCGGACCACACGGGGGCGTGTGGGCGCTCGAACATCTCCGCTGCCCGATAGATCTCGTGGTAGCGGTGAAACACCTCGTCGTCGAAGACGTCGATCTCGTTGATGTGCACGTTTCGAGGGTAGGGACGCGGCGCCTGTACGGCCACGGTTTTCGGTCGCGCGCGAGCCTCGCGCGCGATCAGGCGCAGCCGACAAACTTGGTGGGGGCCCGCCAGGGTTCCACCCGTTGCCCGGTCACGACGTATACGGTCGACTGGTCGGGACTCACCCACAACCGCTGGCCGTCGAGGCTGTAGCCGGTGTCGATTGCGTCGTCAGGCAACCGGACATCCGCGTCAAAGGTTGTGTCGAACCACTGTGGGGGTAAGACGCCTTCGGGGTCCTTGATGTAGGTGCCGCCTTGGAACTCGAGGAAGGTGGCACTGTCCCACTCACAATGGACCGGTCCCATCGTCGATTGGAGGATCGTCGTAGGCACGCGCTCGCCGGTCTGGTCGACCCACACCTGGATTCCCAGTGCGTCGGTGACTGAGTCCGGTAGCTCCGCCGGATCGCATTCCGCGAAGGTCTCCATGCCCCAGCCGGTCTCGCCGGAGTCGGCTGTGACACCGTCGGCAACGATGATGGCGACCTTGGTCTTGCCGGCGGCGTCGTACGAGAAGAGAACCCGGTCTGCCTCCTCCCGTTCGGTCCGATACCCGCTCTTAGGCACGGACGCGACCTCGTCTGCGACGAAGTCTTCCAGCGCGCCGACCGCTTCGCCCTCCCCGCTCGTCACGCCCCAGTTACTCCCAGTGCTACCGGAGTACGGCTCCCCTGCGCACTCGAGTGCCATGCCAGCAGCACCAGATCGAACGAGGGGGTCGGGGTGATCGGGTTGGGTAACCTCGACATGGAGCGGGCCATCATACGGGTCGTCAACCGGCTCTGCCGAGATGACGACATCTGAGCCACACCCCGTGACCAACAGCAAGAGCACGGCAGTGGCAGCGGTCTTCATCGGTGCTCCTCAGTGGATGACTCTTGCCACTATGACGGAGCCACGCCTGCGACGGCTCCGTCCTGTGCGAAATCGTTACCCGCAATGCGCTGTGTCGACGGGCTAATGCGCGAGCGCTGGTCGCCGGTGGCGCCGTCGATGGCCTCGCGGAGCAGGTCAGCGTGGCCGTTGTGCCGCGCGTACTCCTCGATCATGTGGGTGAAGATCCAGCGCAGGTTGATCAGGCTCTTCACGATCCGGGGTGTAGCCGGGGTCTGAAACCGCCGGTCTCCAGCAGTGATCTGGCGATGTAGTTGGTGAGGTTGCGGAACCCGAGGGCGGAGCCTGGAGGTGTTCGAGGCGGCCGTTGATGGCCTCGGTCGGGCCGTTGCTGGTGCCGGGGCGGTCGAAGTAGGCCAGCACGTCAGCGGCGCGACGCTTGAGGGTTCGACCCAGCGTGGTGAGCTCGGTCAGAGCGCTCGGGACGCCGTGGTCAAGCTGGCGCGAGAAGTGAGCGACATCGACGTCAGACATCTGCGGTGGCTTAGGCACCAGATCGGCGATGACCTCCTCGATGCCGCCGTGATCACAACAGGTAACCGCGCCTACCGGCGCCCCGACGGAGTCGCGGTCATTCCTGCTGCCTTGCTCGCGCCCTGACGCAGAGCAAGAGCGTCTTCGACGTCTCGGATCACAAGGATCGGACCACGATCCGCTCGCAGCCCGTCACGACGTCCTTCCGGTCGATCGCGCCGTAGTACGCGAGCAGGTCGCGGCGGCCCGGGCCGCAGTAGATGCGATCGACGTAGCTGTCTCGCATGGTGCGGAGCCGATCCCTTCCGGGTCCGGCGTACACCTTGTCGCGTCCGTTGCCGAACCCGATGAAGTCGTTTCCTCGGTTGCCGATGACCGTGTCGTTGTCGACCGGCAGCCTCGGCGAGAACTCCGTGGCGACGAGGTCGACGATGCTGTCGCTGCCGCGGTTCCCCACCAGGTGGTCGCCGAGGAGGCCGCCACTGATGTCGTCGCCGCGGCGCCCGCCGAAGACGATGTCGCGTCCACGGCCCCCCGACAGCCAGTCCCGGCCGCCCCGGCCGAAGAGCATGTCGTCGCCGTTCCGGCCGCTGATCTGGTCGCGCCCGTTGGTTCCGTACAGTCGATCGTCGTCATTGGTGCCGTCAATGGTGTCGGCGGATGCAAGGCCGGCGAGCGGCGCGATCAGGGCGATCGTGCTCACCGCCGCCAGGGTGATCCTCTTCCTCATGATGTCCCCTCGTTGTTGTGTGATGCCGTGCTCAGCTGGCTCGGGTCAGTTGAAGGATCGGATCACGATCCGCTCGCAGCGCTCGACGACGTCCTTGCGGTCGCGCTTGCCGAAGTAGATGAGTACGTCGTTGGTGCCGCGCCCGCAGTCGACCCGGTCGACGTACGCGTCCCGCTTGGTGCGAAGCTCGTCGGCGCCACGACCGCCGCGCACGACGTCTTCGCCGTTGCCGAAGCCAATGTGGTCGTTCCCACGACCGCCGAACAGGAGGTCGTGGTCGATAGGCATGCTCGGCCCGAACTCGGTGGCGACCCAGTCGACGATCGAGTCGTGTCCTCGGCCGCCCTTGATGTAGTCGCCGCTCAGCCCACCGCTGATGGTGTCTCCGCCCTTTTGGCCGAAGATCCCGTCGCTGCCGCGTCCGCCGTTGATGTTGTCCCCGCCGCCGCGGCCGTAGATCGCGTCGTCGCCGTTCCTGCCGGAGATCCGGTCCGGGCCGTCGGTGCCGTACAGCCGATCGCCCTCCTTCGTCCCGTTGATGGTGTCCGCGGACGCAAGTCCGGCGAGTGGTACGACGAGAGCCACGGCGCTCATCGCCCCGACGATGATCCTTCTGTTCATGAGATCCCCTAAGTGCTCAGGTGGCAAAGTTGCCTACACAACCAAGACGCGAGACATCCCGCGAAGGTTGCTGTGACACGCGAACAGCCGTCTTGCGTGCGTCGCCGAAACCCAGTTGCCGCCGGTATCTTGGCGGACTAGCGTCCGGGGGGTGAATACGGTCTACGTGATGGTCCGCCGTGCACGCCTCCGGGCGAGCGGCGAGGCCGCGGTCGAGACGGGGCTGGGGCTGGCACCAGCTCGCTGACCCATGGGCTCAGCTCATCGTCGACGACGCCGGTGTCGTGGAAGGCGAGCTCGTCCTCGACGTCGGCGCCGGGCTGGGGGCGTTGACCGGTCCGCTCCTGGCCGTGGGTGCGCATGTCGTGGCGGTCGAGCTCCACGACGCAAGGGCGCGTCGGCTCGAAGAGCGATGGAAGGACCCGAAGTCGGGGAGGCTAACCGTCGTCAAGGCCGACGTGCACCAGTTGCGGTTGCCTAGACGCCCGTTCCGGGTCGTGGCGAGTCCGCCGTACGCCGTCTCCAGCCTGCTGATGCGTCGGCTGCTCGCGTCCGGATCACGCCTGATCGCGGCCGACCTCGTGCTGCAACGCGCTGCGGCGGCCCGCTGGTCGGCCGGCGACGCCTCCGGGGCAGGGCGGTGGTCGCGGCAGTTCACTCTCGAGCTCGGCCGGCCGGTGCCGCGTCGGGCATTTCGCCCGCCGCCGAAGGTCGACTCGGCTGTGCTGGTCGTCAGACGACGAGCGCCCTGACGGACTCGTCTACGTCAGGGGAGCGGTTGTACCGTCAGGGACTCGAACCGGGCGTGGGTGTTCACGACCCGTAGGCCGACCGACCCGATCGGGTGGCTGGCGTCGTGGTGGCTGATCGAGCCGGCCGACCCATCCACGCTCACGTTGATGGCATCGCCGACGGCCTCGACGAGGAGGGTCTGGAGCTGGTCGGTGTCGACGTCGTACGGCGCCTCGGCGAACTGCACGAAGCGCGAGCCGTCCATCGCTCCGAGCACGACGCAGCGCCTTCGTGGCACGATCCCGGCGAAGTAGCCGCGCTGGGCGTCGAAGCCGACGCCGGCCGCCGTGGTCCGGAACAGCAGCCCGACGCCCCGGTCGCCACTCACGAAGCCGAACGCAACCGACGCGCGGAGGTCGCCGTAGTCGCCGTCGCGCAGCACGACCTTCTCACCCGACCGGTAGTCGTTCACCGGTGCCGGCGGCACCACGCCGAGGTGCAGGCCGTCGTTGCGGGACTCGAAGAACTGGTGGTGCCCGTAGTAGTCGAAGTCGCCCAGCGCATCCGCCCCTGCGGCGAAGTCCCAGCTGAGTGGCCCCATCCGGGGTGACCGCACCGTCCCCGAGGGCACTTCGAGCGGCTCGCCCGGCGGGACGGGGCAGCCCAGGTCGGGCGTCCCGTCGGCACGCCACCTCATCGGCTGCAGATGGATCGCCCGCCGCCACCCGCCGGCCCGATCAACCTTGGCGTGGAACGTGTGCCACCACTCGTTGCCGTCGGGCGAGCGCGCGAACCCGCCGTGCCCGACGCCGTACGTCTTGTCGTCGGAGGAGAACACCGGCACCGGCGCCTTCGCCCAATGCCCAGGTTGTGTCGGGTCCGGGCCGGTGAGCTCGAGCATGCCCTGCTTGTACGTCGGCAGCCACGACGCGGCGCACGAGTAGACGCAGAAGACGCGGCCACCCTGGGTCAGCACCTGCGGCGCCTCGTTCAGCCCGCGCGACCGGGGCGACTCCTCGGCGCGCTCCCACAGATGGTCGTCGGACGCACAGATCCGCACCCGCGGCCCGGCCAGTTCCACCGGCGACCGCATCGGGCTGAGGTACAGGTGCTGCAGGTCCTGGTCGGCCGCCTGCCAGCCGGACCAGATCGCGTACCGGGCGCGATCGTGCTCCAGCACCGTCATGTCGATCGCCCACAGGTTCTCAGCGGACGGGTCGGCGCCGTCGCCGGTGAAGAGCGGCCCGTGCAGTGTGTAGCCGCCGAGCGGGTCAGCGGTGTCGGACGCCAGCACGTACGCCCGGTGGGTGCTGTTGTCGCCGTCGGAGGCGGCGAAGTACACGTACCACCGGTCGTCGATCTTGAGCAGCTCCGGCGCCCAGACCTGCTTGGAGCAGGACCCGGAGGCGGGTGCTCGCCAGACGACGTGTTTGCGGCCGAGGCTCGTCAGCCGGGGGGACGCCCAGATCGCCACCGCGACGTTGCCCTCGCTTTGGCACCACAGGTAGCGGTCGCCGTCCTTGACGATGCTGGGGTCGGCACCTTCGCCGATGGGGTTGACGAACTCACCGGCCGACACCGCGCCCAGCCCTCAGGACCAGCGATCTGAGGCCGGTGTGAAGTCGAGCTTGCGGGCCCCCGTGTAGATCTGCTTGGGGCGGGCGATCTTCTGGTCCGGGTCGTCGACGAGCTCCAGCCACTGGGCCAGCCATCCCGACGTGCGCGGGATCGCGAAGAGCACGGTGAACATTTCCGGCGGGAAGCTCAACGCCTCGTAGATCAGACCGCTGTAGAAGTCGACGTTCGGGTAGAGCTTGCGCCCCACGAAGTACTCGTCCTCCAGCGCGATCTTCTCCAGCTCGACGGCGATCTCGAGCAGCGGGTTGACGCCGGTCACATCGAACACGTCGTCGCAGGCCTTCTTGATGATGGCGGCGCGCGGGTCGTAGTTCTTGTAGACGCGGTGGCCGAACCCCATCAGGCGTTCCTTGCCGTTCTTCACGCCGCCGATGAACTCGGGCACCTTGTCGACGGAGCCGATCCGCCGCAACATCTTCAGCACCTCCTCGTTGGCGCCCCCGTGCAGCGGCCCGAACAAGGCGCCGATCCCGGCGGCCACGGCAGAGTAAGGGTCGACCTTCGACGACCCGACGGAGCGGACGGCGTTGGTCGAGCAGTTCTGCTCGTGGTCGGCGTGCAGGATGAACAGCACCTCGAGGGCCCTGATGAGCCGCTCGTCGGCCTCGAACCGCTGCTCGCTCATCTTGAAGAGCATGGAGAGGAAGTTGGCGGTGTAGCCCAGGTCGTTGTCCGGGTAGATGTACGGCTTGCCCTGGGCGTGCCGGAACGCCCAGGCGCCGAGGGTCGGCATCTTGGCGATCAGCCGGACGATCTGCATCTGCCGCACGCCGTTGTCGGTGACGTTGCGCGACTCGGGGTAGAAGGTGGACAAGGCGCCGACGGACGCGAGCAGCATGCCCATCGGGTGGGCGTCGTACCGGAAGCCCTGCATGAAGGTCTTGACGTTCTCGTGCACGAAGGTGTGGAAGGTGATCTGGTGCTCCCACGCCTCGTACTGCTGCCTGGTGGGCAGCTCGCCGTGGACGAGCAGGTAGGCGACCTCGAGGTACGTCGCCTTCTCCGCCAGCTGCTCGATCGGGTAGCCGCGGTACTCCAGGACGCCCTTGTCGCCGTCGATGAAGGTGATGGACGACCGGCAGGACGCGGTGTTGACGAAGCCGGGATCGTAGATCGCGATGCCCGGCTCACCGTCGGACGACCTGATCTTCGCCAGATCGGCGGCACGCACGGTGCCGTCGACGATCGGGAGGTCGTACTCGGTCCCGGTGCGGTTGTCGCGGACGGTCAGTGACGAGCCGG
>JACCUS010000320.1 GCA_013811715.1 Nocardioidaceae bacterium | reverse complement strand
TGACGCTGCTGGGCACGCTGCTGGCGACCGCCATCTTCACCCGTCGGCGCGGGCTGGTGCTGCGGGCACACGTCTCGCCGCGCCCGCACGTCGACGTGATGAGCCGTGGGGAGTACGCCGCCCGCCGTGAGGTCGCCGTCGCGGCACAGGCCGCCTGAGCGTCGACGCCCCCGGACTGCGGCGTTGTCGGTGGTCGGTGTCAGGCTTGCGGGTATGACCCCTGCAACGAGTTCTTCGAGCCTGACGATCGAGCGCTATCTCGACCTGTTGCGCGCCGACATGTCTCGCCTGCGCGAGGTCGGTGACGGTGACCTCACCGCGGCTGTCCCGCCCTGTCCGGGTTGGACGCTCGCGGACGTCCTGCACCATACGGCGGAGGTCTATCTGCACAAGGTCGAGTCGATGCGCACCGGCAGTCCTCCGGATCCTTGGCCCCGGGACGACTTCGTGGACCGCGAACCGCGAGAGTTCTTCACCGACGCGAGCGCGCAGCTGCTGCACGAGCTGGAGACCCGCGACCCGGACGAGCCGTCGTGGACATGGGTCGAGGCCGACCAACAGGTCGGCTTCTGGCACCGGCGGATGACGCAGGAGACCGCGGTACACCGGGTCGACGGCGAACTGGCCGCGGCCGAGGTGACCCCGATCGACCGCGACCTCGCCGCCGACGGCGTCGACGAGGTGCTGCGGCTGATGCTGGGCGGTCCCTGGTGGACCATGTTCGACACCACGTCGCCGATCGACGCCCGGGTCCGTGTCAGCACCGGCGACCGCTCGTGGACCGCCACCTGCAGCGCCACGTCGGTGACGATCGACGAGCGCGATGGCGGCGGCGTCGCCGCTACGGTCAGCGGCGAGCCGCACGACGTGCTGCTGTGGCTGTGGGGACGCGTCGACGACCAGGCGGTGCAGCTCGACGGCGACCCGACGGTGGTCGCCGCATTGAGGCAGCGACTGGTCGAAGCGACCCAATGACACCAGCCGTGACCGTGATCCGCTGATCGTGACGCAGTGATGCGGCTGTTCGCCGCGGCGCGGCTGCCCCATGACGTGCGTGCCCACGTCGAGGCGCGGGTGGCGCCGCTGCGCGAGGCGCTGCCCGACTGGCGGTGGGTGCGGCCCGAGCAGTGGCACCTGACACTGGCGTTCTTCGGCGAGGTGGACGAACCGCGAGTGGCCGAGCTCGACCGGCGGATCTCGCGTGCCGCCGGCCGGCACTCGCCGTTCTCCTTGCGACTGGGCGGTCTCGGTGCGTTCGGGTCCGCCCGGCGAGCGACCGTGCTCTGGGTCGGCATCGAGGGGGACCGCGGGGCCGTGCGCGCACTCACCGGCTCCGTCGCGGCCGGCGGTCGGCGTACCGGCATCGCGATGGAGGAGCGCCGCTACCGCCCGCACGTCACGCTCGCCCGCCACCGCACACCGGTCGACCTCAGCGGGACCGACGCGTTGGGCCGCGACTGCACCGGTCCGACATGGAGCGTGACCGATTTCGTGCTCGTCGAGTCGCGACTCGGTCCGCAGGTCGAACACCTCGAACGTGCGCGCTACCGCCTCGGTCCCGCCTAGGCTCTACTCACTTCCGCGGTGTCGACACGCTGCGCTCAGCGCGGGAAGGCCGGTTCCCTCGGAAGGAAGGTGCTCACATGTCCACCGCGTCCCCGAGCAGTCGAGCGCCGTTGTTCGTGCTCGTTCACATCGGGCTGGTGATGGCGGTGGTTGCCTTCATCGCCGTCTCCCTCTCTCAACCTGTGGGCGGAGCGAACATCGGCTTCGGTCTCGGGATGCTGGGCTTGACTGGCTTGGGTCTGCCTTGGTCCTTGCTGTCCTGGTTCGAGGTGGTGCCTGTGCGCAGGGAGGCGGGAGAGGTGGCGCTGCTCACGTGCTTCGCTCTGCTCAACATCGCGCTGCACGTCGCACTGTGGTGGCTCGTCGCGCGAGGAGCCAGGCGGCGATCTCCGCAGGGTAGTCACCCTCCGGTGAGTCAGGCCCAGGCGTGACTTGTTCCGCCAGAACGTAGCCAGCGTGCCGAGCAGTTTCCTCGATCAGGTGTATGAGCACCCAGCGCAGCGACCCGGCTTCGCGGAACCACGCCTTGCCGACGTCATCCAGGTCAAGCCCGTCGCTCACCCGGTCGGCGGCGGCGCGTGCCCGCCCGTAGAACTGCACGATGTCGGCGGTGGTCTCGTGCGGCAGGACCCGTAGCTCGGCATTCTCGTCGTCCGGGTCGAACGGGAGCGGCTCTGCTTGGCCCCCGAAGGTCTCGCAGAACCAGCCGTACTCGACGGCCGCCAGGTGCTTCACCAGGCCCAGCAGGCTTGTGCCCGACGGGTCATTGGTTGGCGCAGTTGATCGTCGTCGAGGCCCTCGAGCTTCCACAGCAAGACATCGCGGTGCCGGTCGAGGGCGATGTGCAGGGTCTCCTTCTCAGCGCCGGGGAACGGCACGCGTCGACTCATCCGCGGACCTTTGCAGTCGACTAGACGCCGGGCTGTGCAGCAGACTAACCGCCGGGCTGTGCGGCCTCCCACGAATCCGAATGTTCGGGATCTTTGCCCCGGAAACGCGCCTGGCGAGGGCCAACATCCCGAACATTCGGGATGTCGGCCGCAGGCAGCGAGGCTCTTGGCAGCTCGACGGTGACGAGCAGCCGGTGCCTGCCTTGCCAACGCTGGCCCGTCGAACGCACCCACTCCTGGCACAACACCTTCTCCCGACTGGCCCGCTGTGCCGAATACCGCCAGGCCGTCACCGACTTTCTCCATCGACTTGGCCAACACCCTCATCCTGGTCCGCAGACTGCGCCGCCGAGTCTGCCCG
>JACCUS010000318.1 GCA_013811715.1 Nocardioidaceae bacterium | reverse complement strand
GTGCACCTGCATGAACGAGCCGTGGTTGCTCTCGTTCACGACCTCGACCCGCGTGCCCGTGTCCGGGACGTCCACACTGATCCAGCCTGGCTGGTGGCGGCCCGGGTGGGCGCCAGTACAGCCGTGGGTGTCACAGTTCTGCCAGTACGTTCTGCTGTCGTCGAAGACGTTCGTCGCAGGCTGCGACGGGATCCTCGTCGGCACGCCGCTGTTGTGCAGGGTGTAGGCCTCGGTACGCTCCAGCCCGAATGTCGAGTCGTAGGACTGGATTCGTGGCCGCATCAGCGTCCCGTTCGACCAGTGCAGGAGGCCGGGGTTGGCATCGACCGGCAGAATGAGGCCGCCACCGGGGTGGTCGCCGACGTTGTTGTCGGAGTACGACGTGTCCCAGTAGTCGATCAGCAGGCCGTCTTGGTAGCTGAAGTGCTCCACCCAGTCCGGCATGGTGAGGAACCCGAAGTTGTACGGCCCAGTCTGTAGCGACTCGTCGTACCCTCGGTACTGGCGGTTCGCCAGCACGTAGGCGTTGAAGAACGACTGCGACTCGCTCCCGGTGGTGACCCGGAACCCGGCCAACGTCCAACCCTCGTCGGCCTCTGCCGTCCCGATGGAGGTGCCGTCGACCGCGATGGCGTCGACCATGAAACCGGGCTCGGCAACGGCGCCGTCGGTGACGTACTTGAAGCCAAGGGTCACGGTCTGACCCGCGTACGACGACAGGTCCGCGGTAAGCGGCTCCCAGCCGGTGGTGGTCCCGGTGATGCCCTCTCCGAGGTTGGTCCCGTTGGGGTTGGTGTCGCGGGACTTGCTGGTCTCGACCTCATCGCCATTGACAGTGAGGTAGGCGTAGTCCCAGTCCTCCTCGATGTCGTAACGCACCTGCGCGGTGAGCGCGCCACCACCTGCAGGAATCGCGACCTGCTTGGTCATGGTGTTGTTGAGGTTGTCACCCGAGCCGCTGTAGTAGAACTTCTCACCCTCGAATGGATCACCGAGGTCGAGCGGCACCTGCTTGGCGGGCAGCAGGGCGAAGACTCCCTGAGCTGCCTTGGTCGTGACCTCTGCGGGACCCATCCGGATCGACGACTTTTCACCGACCCTCGCGACCTCGTACTTCAGCCAGCCGAGCTGGAACTTCTCCCAGTTGCCCATGTGCATCGGCTTGGTACCGATGCCGTCCTCGGGCCGGCCGCTGTTTCCGTAGGAGCCTGAGCTCATCAGGGTCCAGAACCCGGTGGAGTTCTCGGCGCCACCGGTGTTGCCGGAGGTGTCGTAGAGGTCGGGCAGGCCGAGGTCGTGGGCGAACTCATGGGCGAACACGCCGACGCCGCCGTTCTCGGGCTCGATGGTGTAGTCGCCGATCCAGTAGTCGCTGTTGCCGATGCGGACGCCGCCGAAGCCGTGCGGGCCTGTTCCGTCGGGTCCGTTGGCGCTGAAGTAGGCGTACCAGCGGTGCGACCAGATCGCGTTGGTCCCTTGCTTGCCGCCGCCGGTCTCCCCGCCTTCGCCGGCGTGCACCGACTGGAAGTGGTCGATGTAGCCGTCGGGCTCGTCGAAGTTGCCGTCACCGTCGTAGTCGTAGCGGTCCCAGACGTCGAACTTGGCCAGCTCCTCGTTCATGTCCGCGGTGCTGTCGAAGCTGTCGGCCCAGGCGTCGACGGAGTCGTTGACGAAGTACCAGGTGTCGGCGCAAACGATGCTGCCGCAGTAGTCCGAACCGTAGGTGGCTGCGTTGTAGGGCACCCGCACCCAGGGGCTCACGTCGCCGTTGACGCTGTAGCGGTTCGACGACTGCTCGATGTAGAAGTTGGCCATCGAGTTGACGCCGCGCTGCTGGGAATACAGCAGCTTCTCGAAGTACGCCTCAGAGAAGTCCGCCTCCCAGATCGTGGAGTTGTCGACGCTGCGGTCCGGCTCGGGGATCTCGTTGTGCAGGGGGCCGGGTACGCCGTCTTGGGTGGTGTGCGTGTGGCCTGCGTGCTCGTCCGTGTCGGGGCCGAACTCGCCGAGCACAGTGAGGATGGAGTCCTCGCCCTCGCGGGCCAGCTCGACGTACTGGCCCTTGCTGATCTTGACGACCCGGTTGTCGCCCTTAGGCCGGGCGTTGCCCCTGAGCAGCTTCTGCTGTCCCTTCTCCCTCAGGGCCGACTGCTTCTCGGCCAGGGGGTTCTTCTTGACGTGGTCCTTGTGGCGTTGGGTGTCGCCCTGCTTCGCGGCGGCCTTGGCCGGCGCTGCAGTGTCGGGGCTGGACGGCCCGGCAAAGGCGATGCCCGGTAGGGCAGCCGCCAAGGCAAGGGTCGCCACGCTCGCGAGAACTCGTTTCACCGATTACTCCTGGGGGTGGGGCGAGAGATATGTCCTGGGTCACCGTACGTGGTAGCGCGATTCCGGTCAAGCCCCATGAATGGAATAAATGGGGCTTAACTCCCAGGACCTCGGCGACCTCGACCCCCGGTGGGGAGCGAACGGGGTGGGTGAGAAGGTCAGCTGGGTGGCGGAACCATGGCGCCGAGCGCCGTCTCTGACCGGAAGCCGGGGAACACCTTGCTGGCGTCGGTGGTGGGGAAGCGGGAGCGCAGCACCTCGGTGAGCACCGACCGGTAGTCGCGCGTCACCGCCAGGTCGCCGTCGATCCGCTGCGCAGGGCCGAGACCCGGCCACTTGCCGTACACGTCGCCGCCCTTGACTCCGCCGCCGAAGAGCAGCATGGCATTGCCGTAACCGTGGTCGAGCCCCCGGTTGCCGTTCTCGTCCACCCGGCGGCCGAACTCGCTGATCGTCACCATCGTGACCCGCGACCCGAGGGCGGCGCCGAGATCCTTGAAGAATGCGGCGATCCCCTGCGCGAGGACGGCGGTCATGGTGGCCATGCTGCCGCCACCCTCGCGGGTGCCGAGGTTGGAGTGCATGTCCCAACTGCCGTAGTCGACCGTAACGACCTCCGCGCCGACGTCCGCGCGCAGCAGCCGGGCGGTTTCGGCCAGCGCGACACCGAAGGCCCCACCCGGGTAGACCGCGCCGTTGCGGGGCGCCTCCTTGGTGGTGGCCAGGGTCTGCACGGTGCCGACCGTCTGCAGCGCCGAGCGGGCGGCGCGGCCCATGGGCCCGGTCGCCTTGTCCCAGACCCGGTGCAGCGACTTCTCTGTCCGCTGTTGCACCTCGGGGCCGGTGCCACCCAGTTTCAGCTGCTTCAGGCTGCCGGCCGCCACGACGGGCGAGGCGCCGTACAACGAAGTGGGGACGGTCGGCTTGCCCAGCATCACTGCCTCGAGCGGGTTGCCCACGGTGTTCAGCCCCACCATCCGGTTGAGCCAGCCGCGCCGCAGCGCCGAGCCGGGGTCGGCGTCCTCCATCTCCTCCATGGCGGCGAAGTGGCTGCGGTTGGGCACCGGCAGGCCCACCGCTTGGACGGCGCCGAAGCTTCCGTCGAGCCACATCGGCAGCAGCGGCGCGAGCGCGGGGTGGAGCCCGAACGTCGAGTCCGCGCCGATCAGCCGGTCCGAGGGGATCGCGAGCGTCGGCCGTGCATCGTAATATGCCTGGTCGCCGTGCGGCACCACCAGCGACAGACCGTCGACGCCACCGCGCAGGCTGAGCACGACGAGCATGTTGCTCGCCACGCCGCTGGCCGCGAAGGCGGCCTCGCGGAACACCCCGCCGGCCACGGAGTTGAACGCGACGCCGGCGGTCAGCGCCGCCGCCCCTTGGAGAACCCGGCGACGGCTGGTGCGGAACTCCCCGCAGCCGCAGTCGGCGGCTTCGGAGGTTGCGGGCTCGGTCTGGGTGTGCACGGTCGGCTCCTTCATCGGCTCATGTGCCGGGGGGTGTCGAGCAACGCGCGCAGCAGGTTGGGGACCTGCCACTCCACGACCCGATGGTCTTCGGTGATGCGTTCCCAGCGGCGTACGCCGACCGCGGCGCATGCGGCCGCGACCAGCTCGTCGGTCGCCGGGCGGGCATGCAGCTCGCGGCAGACGTGGTCGACGATTTCGTCGAACCGGGCCGGGAGGCGGGGGAGGAACGACCGCTTGGAGCGGAAGTCCACGGCGGTGGCCGGCCACCATCCGCCGGCGAGGTTGCGGTGCTGCTGCCAGGAGCCGAGCATCCGGCTGACGGAGGTCCAGGCGTCGTTGACGTCGGGGGGGCCGTCGGGCGTCGGCCACTCGAACGGCTGCAGCCCCATCGAGTTGGCCTGCCAGATGATGGTGTCGGAAAGGTCGCTCGTACGGCCCGTGGGCTTGGTGGCGCGGACGCCGAGCACCCGGTACGTCGCGATCAGGTCCTCGCTGGGGGTGCGCACCTTCTGCCCGACGGCGCTGTCGAACTCCGGGTGTTCGACCAGGGCTCGCAGCGTGGCCTCGATGTCCGTGCCCGAG
>JACCUS010000287.1 GCA_013811715.1 Nocardioidaceae bacterium | reverse complement strand
CCCCTGGGAACCCCCCTTCGCCGGCACCGAGGCCGAGCACGTCGTGGTGCGCTCGGCCGCCTGCGCGCGACCTTCCGCTGGAAGACCGACGACCTCGACGCCGCCGGGCTGCAGACCCGCATCGGCGCGTCCTCCCTGACCCTCGGCGGCCTGCTCAAGCATCTCGCTGCCGTGGAGGACTACATCTTCACCACCAAGCTGAGCGGGGCGCCGATCGGCGCGCCCTGGGACGCCACCGACTGGGACGGCAGCAACGACTGGGAGTTCACCTCCGCCGCCCAGGACACCCCCGACCAGCTCTACGCGCTCTGGGACGGCGCCGTCGAACGGTCCCACGCGAGGCTCGGCGCGGTCTTGGCCGACGGCGGACTCGACCAACTCGTCCACGCCTCCTCGCCCGACGGTTGCCATGCCAGCCTGCGCCGGCTCGTCTGTGACCTGATCGAGGAGTATGGCCGGCACACCGGGCACGCCGACCTGCTCCGCGAGGCGGTGGACGGACTGGTCGGTGAGGACCCGCCGGCGAAATGGCACGCGTGAGCGAGCCGATCACCCATCGGCAGTTTCATGAGCACGCGGGGGTCGAGGATTGGCGGGTGGTGGCTGGCGGGGCGTGTGCGTACTTCCGTACGGGGTCATTCACGGCCAGCGCCCGGTTCGTGCAAGCGATTGGTGAGCGGGCTGGCCTGGACGACCACGCCGACACCCCTGACATGGAGCTCAACGACCCGCACAACCGCTGGCCGATCGTCTGCTTCGGGCAGATGGACGCGACGCGGCCGCAGCGCAACCGATCCACGTCGACGTCTGGGTGTCACCCGACCAGTCCGAGGCGCGGGTCGCTTCGACCATCGCCGCCGGCGGGCATCTGGTGACCGACAAGTACGCGCCGGGCTGGTGGGTGCTCGCCGACGCCGAGGGCAACGAGGCCTGCGTGGCCACCTGGCTGAGCGGCGACTGAGACGTCACGAACCGCCCCCTTCACTTGCGGCAAGCAGACGCTGCCCGATGACGCGTGTGGCGGCCCGTACCGTGGGTGTCGCATCTGGCTTCACACCGCTCCCCGACCCGGAACGCAACGTCCGGAACCGACCCCAGCCTGCAGAGCATGCCCCGACGACACCACCCAGCACACGAGAGGACACGGCGGGATGAGTGATCCTGACGGGATGCACCTGGACTTCACCGGCGACCTCTGGCACTGGCGAGGCCCGTCGCCGTACTACTTCGTCACCGTCCCGGACGAGGAGAGCTCCCATCTGCACGCGGTATCCACGGCCGTGACCTACGGCTGGGGGATGATCCCGGTCCGGGGGCGGATCGGCGGCACCGAGTGGGAGACCTCGCTGTTCCCCAAGGACGGGCTGTACGTCATGCCGGTGAAGGACGCGGTGCGCCGGGCCGAGGGGCTGGACGAGGGCGACCCTGTCACGGTGCGGCTGACCGTGGCCGGCCCGAGGTGACGGTGGCTGCCGCACCCGATGACCCCGAGGTCAGGGCCACAGGTCCACCGCGTCCGACGTCCGCGTGACCGGAGCCGCCCCGCACAACAGGGCCGAGGGCGTCGCCTCCGCAAGATCAACCCCTTCCCCTGGCCGGGCTCTGTCCGCTCGTGGTGCATCCGCCTTCGGTACGCTCGCTCCCAAGACAAACCGACCGCGGCTGATTCGAGATCGAGGACCTGCCATGCAATGCCCACGCTGTGGCCTGCAGAACGCGCCGGACGTCTCGGCCTGCGCCCGGTGCGGCCTGCCCGTTCCGCAGGCGCCGGGCCAGCCGTCGCCGTACCAACAGCAACCGCAGCAAGATGAAAGGGCCTCAGACGATCAGGCGTCCGGCGATGACCAGACGACCGTCATTCGGCGTGGCGGGGAACCCACGGCAGGTGCCCCGGGAGGGCAACATCGGCCCCCTGGCGGAGGCCAGCAGCACGGCGGTCAAGAGTACGGCGGCCCGCCGCAGTACGGCGGCCAGCAGCAGGGCCCGCCGCAGTACGGCGGCCAGGAGTATGGCCCTCAGCAACATGGCCCCCCGCGGTACGGCGGCCAGCAGTACGACGAGCAGCGGACCTACTCCGGCGGCGCCACACCGAGCGCCGCCTGGCCGGTGACCACCGCGCCCGAGACGTCAGGGCGAGGCGCCACCGGGGTGGCCGCGATGGTGATGCTGACGCTGGGCGCGCTGCTCTCCCTCGGGTACGCCGGCTGGGCGTTCACCGCCCGGAGGGGGATCTTCGCCGACTTCGCGGACGGCAACGCGGTGAGTGTTGACGACGCTGAGTCCAGTGACACCATCGACACGTTCTTCCTCATCGCCGCCGGGGTGGTCGCGCTGTTGGCGCTGGTGCTGTGGATCGTCCGGAAGGCCGGCAAGCAGACCTCCGGGGGCGCCCTCGATCTGACCGGCCTGGCATTGGCGGCCGTCGGCGTCGTGACCGTGGCGGTCGGGCTGTTCCTCGCAAGCGGCGTGCCAGACGCCGACGGACAGGCTGCCCAAGGCGACAAGGGGGTGCTCGCCGCACTCGTGACAGGCGCAGGCTTCGCCGTGCTGGCGATCGGGCTGCTGGTCGGGATCTTCGCGGTGCGAGGGTCCAAGCAGGCCGGGTCGAACGGGTATGCGCCAGGGCCGACGCCCGGTTACCAGAACTGGTAACGGCGAAACAGTCGGCAAACATCCCACCAACACCCGCGGCCCGAGTAGGCGGCCATGTCAGGATTGGCCCCGTGACCAGGTTGCGCCCGCTGCGCATGGACCGGCTGCCGATGCCGGGACGCCGTCGTACCGCGGTCGACTGGCAGCACACACGCGCCCGACCGCAGGTGGTCGCCCACCGTGGGGCGAGCTCCGCTCTCGCCGAGCACACCTTGGGCGCCTACGCCCGGGCTATCGAGGAAGGCGCCGAGGGGCTGGAGTGCGACGTACGGTTGACCGCCGACGGTCACCTGATCTGCGTGCACGACCGCCGTATCGAACGCACCAGCAACGGTCGGGGAGCGGTTTCAACGCTCCAACTGGACCAGCTCGCCGCGCTGGACTGGGAGTCGTGGAAACAGCCGTGGCACGACCTCGACGACGAGGCGCCCGAGCGCGACGCGGCAGGCAGCCTGGTCACCTTGGAGCGACTGTTCGACCTCGTGCACGACTGCGGGCGTCACATCGACCTGGCGATCGAGACCAAGCACCCGACCCGGTACGCCGGTCTGGTGGAGCGGCGGCTGGTCGAGTTGTTGGACCGCTACGGCTGGGCCCGCCCACGTACGGGGGCCACCTCCCCGGCCCGCGTGATGAGCTTCTCGTGGATGAGCCTGCGTCGATGCCTGGAGATGGCACCGGGCCTGCAGATGGTCTACCTGATGGATCGAGTCCCGCTGCGCTTCCGCGACGGCACGTTGCCGCTGGGAGCAGGCGTGGCCGGCCCCTCCATGAACATCGTCCGGGCGCATCCGGAGTACGTCGAGAAGGCGCACGCGATGGGTAACGAGGTGCACGTCTGGGTGGTGAACGAGACCGCCGACATCGAGCTGTGCGCCGCCATCGAGGTCGATGCAGTCATCACCGACAACCCCCGAGCAGTACGTGAACGGCTGCGCAACCACAGTTGAACAACCATCAGGTCCGAGTTGTCACCACTTGCGCATTTCCCGGGTGACCGGGACAGTGGACACGTGGTAACAGTGGACTTGGTCGAGCTGGACATCGACAATGCGTGGACGTGGCGACTGCCGTTCGCCGCCACCTCGGCTCGCACCGCCCGCACCAACGTGACCGTTGTGCTGCGCCACCTCGCCGTCGGACAGCCTACGGTCGACGATGCCCGGCTCGTGATCAGCGAGCTCATCGGCAATGCGCTTCGCCACGCGCGCCCCCTTCTCGGCGGCGGCCTGGCGGTGACGCTACGCGTCGAGGCGAACGCCCTGCGGCTCGCCGTCGACGACGGCGGATCCGCGACTCTGCCGGCCCTGCTGAACCCTCCGTTGCTGACTCCCAGCGGCCGCGGGTTGTGGATCGTGCGTACGCTGACGACTGCCTGGGGAGTGCGCGAAGGCGTCTCGGGGAACACCGTCTTCGGCGTCCTGCCCAGGCACTGACCGCCACCGCCGACCCGCGACGCCGGTGGCCCAGCGGACGGAGAAGCACAACATGGGTAAGAAGTCACGCACGAAGTCGGCGGCGGCCGCCAAGCCCGGTGAGGTGGGCCCACGGCAGCAGTGCCCCTGCGGGTCCGGTCGCCGCTACAAGGCCTGCCATGGCAGCGCCGACGGGGGGACGCCGTACGTCGTACGCACGTTCGAGGGGCTGCCCGGCGAGTGCGACTGGGTCGCCATGCGCGAGTTCCTGCCGGTCGGAAAGGCCGCCCTGACGTTGCGGCCCGGCGCGTACGACGGCGCCGCCGACGGCCGCAGCGTGACCGTCGTGACGGTGCTGCCGGGGATCGCCCCGGCCTCGGTGCGTGCCGATGGGGACATCTGGTTGGCGGTGCAGGTCGCACACCAGTCGGGCGACCCGAGCCGGGACTTCGCCGAGGCGCTGCACCTCGCGCTGGCCGCCGAGCCGGGCGACAGCGTGGTCATGCCGTCGCTGCCGGGTGTGGGGCCGCGGTTGCAAGATGTGGTCGAGGCGGGGTCAAAGCTCGAGGTGACGGTGCTCGACGGCTACGACTTCTGGTTCGAGGACTCCGACGACTCCGACGCCTCGGTCGCGGCGACGCTGGAACAGCTCAACTCCTCCGTCGACCCGAGCACCCGGCTGACGTCGGTGGACGCCGCCTACTGGACGTCGGTGGGGACCAAGGAGCACCTGCGGTGGGTGCTGCCGCACGACGAGGACGCCGCGTTGACGGCGCTGGCGCGGCTTCATGCGGCCGACGCTGACCGGGTGGGCGAGGAGTCGCGGCTCGTCGGGTCGTTCCGTGCCCACGGTCTGCTGGTGCCGGTCTGGGATCTCCCGGTGGGGACCGGCGCGGCGGCGCTCGAGGCGCCGGCCGCGGCCCTCGCGGCTCGGCTGGGTGAGGCGCTGGAGACGGTCGAGTCGTTGACCGTTGACGAGCGGTCGGCTCGCAACGGTCTGGCCAACCGACAGCTCACCATCCGGTAGTCGGGGTTGTTGCGGATCCCCTTGCTGACAACAAGAAACCCCAGGCCCGCCTAGACTCCGAGGTCGGCGCGAATTCGGTGCGACGCACCCCACCAATCTCGCCGTTCGGGTTGTGCGGGCGGCCGAGGCGATTTACACTTCTACTACACCCGGTCGTTGCTGTATCCCCCGTCAGTAACGGCCGGGTTCTCCATGCCCGGGGCGGGACGCACCCGATCGATGCGACGCTGAGCCCGCCATGACCCGCCCAGCGTCGCATCCATGGCTCAGAGGGGATCGCGTGAGATGGGGCACGACATGCATCTCGGTCCGCCCCTTCCCGAGCCGAGCTCCGAGCCCGCGATCTGCACCACGTCGATGCCCGCCTCACCCAGCCGGTGGTTGGTCTCCACGTTGCGCTCGTAGGCCACCGCGAGCCGCGGCGAGATCGCCAACGTGTTGTTGCCGTCGTCCCACTGCTCGCGTTCGGCGGTCAACGGGTCGAGTCCGGTGTCGATCTGGCGCAGCGTGTCGATCCCCATCGCCTTGGCGGCGGCCACCAGGAACGGCTCGGAGTCGGCGACCGCGAGCTCGATCAGCGCCTCGTCACCATGCGGCTCGTGGCAGGTGATGGCATGGGCGGACAACGTGTCGGCGACGTTCGGGTACATGACGATCGCGTCGACGTCGACCATCGTGGCGACCGTGTCGAGGTGCATGGTGGCGCGCTTTTGGGTGATCGGTACGGCGAGCACGGTGTGGGCCAGCTGGTCGGAGAGGACACGGCGCGCGAAGTGCTCGGCCCCGGCGGGCGTCGTACGCTCACCGACCCCGACGGCGATCACGCCGGGAGAGAGCAGCATCACGTCTCCGCCCTCGAGGTGCTCGCTCTGCCAACCGTGGATGCGCTCGACACCGCCGAAGCGCGGGTGGAAGGCGTAGATCAGCTCGGTCAGCTGGGTCTCGCGCGAGCGCGCGGGCATAGCGAGACTGGTGACAGCCACCTGCCCGCGCAGCCACACCGACGAGTCGCGGGTGAAGAGCAGGTTGGGCAGCGGCTCGATCAAGAAGTCGTCGTGCGGGAGCAGCCGGGTGACCAGCCCGAAGCCTCCGCGCACCTCGTCGTTGCGCACACCGGCGGTGACGGCGCCGGCCAGCCCCGCCGCCGACAGGTCGCCGAGCCAGCTGCGCAGGTAGCTGCGCAGGGTCTCGCCGAGTCGCAGGCTGGCGGTCACCTGTTTGATGGCCTTCGCCCGCGCCGACGCGTCGTGCAGGGCCTCGACGAGCAGATCGACGAGGTAGAGAACCTCGACATCACGGTCTCGCAGCGCCTGTGCGAAGGCGTCGTGCTCCTCCTGAGCGCGGCCGACCCAGGGGATCCCGTCGAAGAGCAGGCTGTCGTTGTTGCGCGGGGTGAGCCGCTTGAGCTCCGGCCCCGGCCGGTGCAGCATGACGGTCCGCAGCCGCCCGACTTCGCTGTCGACGCCAAGGTCTGAGGTCATGTGGCGAGCCTACGTCCCGGCGCCTACAGCGTTGCCAGTTGGTAGAGCCCGACGGTGGCAAGCAGCAGGCAGACAGACCCGGCGACGTAGTGCACCACGGACAACCTCAGGTAGCGCAGCAGCACCCGCCCGCCGAGCACGGCGAGGCCGGAGACCGCCAACAGCGCAGCCCATGCGCCGAAGAACACCGCCACCGGCGAGCCGTACCGGGCCACCAGGTTGAGCGTCAGCACCTGCGACAGGTCGCCCCACTCGGCGGCGAACAGCACGACGAACGACGTCGCCACGGCATGCCACCCCTTCTGGTCCCGGGTGGCCTTCGCGGCGAAGTGGTCCTCCTGCTCCTTCTCCTCCTCGTCGGCGTGCGGTGCGGCCCGGAACAGGAGCGCCGCTCCGGCCAAGAAGAGCACCACGCTCACGAGCTGGACGACCCACTCGGGCAGGAACGACACCGCGTGGCCGGCGGTCACGGCCAGCAGACACTGCACCGCGAAGGCGAGACCGACGCCGACCCAGACCGCGAGTGGCCGGTACCGGGTCGACAGCACGAGGGCGGCGACGAAGGTCTTGTCGGGGAGTTCCACCGGGAAGATCAGCGCGAAGCTCAACAGCAGCAGGTGCCAATCCATCGTCAGGGCGAGCCCCACAGACGGGTGGCGGCGGCGATCGCGTCGGCGAGGACCGCCTTGGCGGGACGTCCGAGCGCCTCGGCGGCGGCGGCCACGTCGTCGTACTCGGGCTGCGCGTTGACCACGCGGCCGTCGTGGCGGGCGAGCTTGACGCTGATGGGGTGGCCGTCGACCAGGATCTGGCGCAACTCCCGGTCGAGCGCGTGCTTGTCGACGTACGTCGCTCTGAGCCCGATGGCGGAGGTCTCGGCGAACATCACGGCGCGCACGGCGTCAGACCGCTCCGCGCGAACCAGCACCGAAAGGGTGTGGGCCGGGCGGCCCTTCTTCATCAGGATCGGCGTCAGCCAGGCGTCGGAGGCGCCGGTGTCGAGGAGCCGCCCGAGGACCGCGGGCCACAGCCGCGGGTCGAGGTCGTCGACGTTCGTCTCGTAGACGACCTCCTGGTCTCTGGTTGTGGCTGAAGGTTGGGGGTGGATCTCTGGCGTGTCTTCAGCCGCGGGCGGTGAGCCGAGGAGGAGTCGGAGCACGTTGGGGTGGGAGTCGAAGTCATGGTGGCCTGCACCCACCCCGATCCTGTCGACGGCCATCAGCGGCTGCGCCCCCCACTCGGTGACCCAGTGGGTGAGCAGCGCCGCTCCGGTGGGGGTGCACAGCTCGGTGGCCACCGGACCGGCGTACGTCGGCGCGCCGCGAAGCAGCGCGGCCACTGCCGGCGGAGGGACGCTGAGCCGGCCGTGGGCGGAGTCGACCGTCCCCGACCCCACCGCCACCGGGCTGCAGTGCAGGTGCTCCAGCCCGAGGGCGACGAACCCCGCGCAGGCGCCGACGATGTCGGCTATCGCGTCGAGGGCGCCGACCTCGTGGAAGTGCACGTCGTCGGTGCCGACCCCGTGCGCGGACGCCTCCGCCTCTGCCAGCCGAGAGAAGACAGCCACCGCGTGCCGTCTCACCGACTGGTCGAGCTCGGCGCTCTCGATGAGGCGTAGGACGTCGCCGAGCCCACGGTGCGTGGTCGACTCGGCGACCTCCACGTGTGCGCGGTTGGCAGACAACGAGCCGCGACGGACGCGTTCGGTGGTGAGTGAGACGGCCTCGGGGGTGACAGCAGCGATGGCCCCCCGGACGGCGGCCTCGTCCGCCCCGACGTCGAGCAGGGCACCGAGCAGCATGTCGCCGCTGGCGCCCGACGCGGCGTCGATCCAGCCGATCACGCCGAGTCCGGGTGCGCGCGTGGGGCGGCGTTCCGGGCGACTCGCGCGGCGAAGACCCCGGCCCCGTAGCCGTTGTCGATGTTGACCACTGTTACGCCGGGGGCGCACGAGTTCAGCATCGCCAGCAGCGCGGCCACACCACCGAACGAGGCGCCGTATCCGACGCTGGTCGGTACGGCGACCAACGGCACACCGGTCAGCCCGCCGACGACGGAAGGCAGGGCGCCTTCCATCCCGGCCACCACGATGAGGCAGTCGGCGGCGACCAGCTGGTCGCGCACCCCCAGCACGCGATGCAGCCCGGCCACGCCGACATCGTTGATGGAGGTGGTGCCCGCGCCGTGCGCCGCGGCGGCGACCGCGGCCTCGCGCGCCACTCCCGCATCGGATGTCCCGGCTGAGACGATCGCGACCAGCCCCCGGGGCGGCGGCAGCTCCCCGA
>JACCUS010000280.1 GCA_013811715.1 Nocardioidaceae bacterium | reverse complement strand
GCCCAGACGTCGTATTGCGCTATGCCGAGCACAGCGAGGCGGTCGTCGATGTGTTCTGGCCCGCCGCCTTCGGTGTACCCGAGACGCCGAGCCGGCTGGTCGTGCTCTTCCACGGCGGGTTCTGGCGTCAGGACTTCGACCGGACACACCTGCGACCGCTGGCCGGCGCCCTGACCAGGCGCGGCTTCGTGGTTGCTCTGCCCGAGTATCGCCGCATCGGCGGGGGCGGCGGCTGGCCGCTGACCGGGTACGACGTCGAGGCCGCTCTCGCCGTGATCCCCTCGGCCGTCGAAGGCGTCTCGCCCGGCCGGATCGACCCGGTCGCGCCCTGCGTCGTGGCCGGCCACTCCGCTGGCGGACACCTCGCGTTGTGGGCTGGTCTGCGGGCCGGGGCGGCCAAGGTGGCCTCTATCGTGGCGCTCGCACCAGTGGCCGACCTGGTCTACGGGGCTGAGACGCGAATCGGGGACGGCGCCGTCATCGACCTGATGGGCGGGTCGCCAGCCGAGGTGCCGGACGCCTACGCCGATGCCGACGTGCTCGCCCTGCTGACCGGAGAGGTACCCGTCACACTCATCCAGGGCACCGACGACAAACAGGTCACGGTTGACATGAGCCGCCGGATGGCTGACGCCCGAGGAGTCACCTATGTCGAACTCGAAGGGATCGAGCACTTCGCCCTGATCGACCCACTCGCCCACACCTTCGAAGAGCAGCTGCTCCCCGCCCTCACTCGTTGACCGCAAGTGGACAGCCCGGTTGGGGCCGCCTCATACGGAGACGGCCCCACCCTGAGCCAGTAGAAGCAGACCTAGGGGTACGTGAGGGAACCGCTGGTCCGGATGATCGCGACGTTGGCAGCGACGTGAACCGTGCCGGTGGCGCTTCCGGTGACACCCTCGAAGACGCCAGTCCCATCCACTATCTCCTGGGTGATCTGGAGTGACCGCGGGTTCCCTGCTCCGCTGCCGCCCTCAGACTTCCCGGGTGACTCGAACGGCCCAAGTACGGACTCCCGAATCACGATCGTGCTTCCATCGTCGAAGTTGATCGTCCGCATGTGGCAGCCGGGACCGCATGCGTTGAACACGACGTACTGATCCTCGACATGGCCGAGACCCGAGATGTTGGCGGTGCCGCACGACGTGCCGACCGCACACGGCTCGTGGTGCGTCTCCACGAACGTGGCGTGGAAGGGCACGGTTGTCTGGGCCATCGCGGGCGCAGCGGTCAGGCCGGTCAACGCCATTCCCATGAGCGCGGCGGCGTACACGAACTTCTTCATCATTCCTCCTGTTGTTTGATCGGGACTCGCACCGAGCCCGAGAGAGCTTCCTGGCAGGGACACACCGAGCGCGCCCCTGACAGGTGCCAGCCCGCAGAGATCTGCTCCGTGGGGACGCCGACCAGCGCAAGCGATCGCCGTACGTCGTCTGCAGCTGAGGCCCCGAAGAGACCGAAGGCGCTCTGCTGCCCCGGTACGACGACGGAACCCATCCAGGCGACACGACCGACCCGCGAGAGCCTCCCCGACTGAGCGAGGACGAGTTCCGCGTCCACACCTGGCCAGTAGTGCTCGCTCAGCCAGATCGGCTCGACGTTGAGACCAAGGGCTGTCATGTGTCCAGGGTCGTATCACTAGGCTCCCTACATAAGCGGGAAACCCCTCGATCAGTGCGGCTCAGCGTGGGCAGTCGGTGCGTCGGTCAGCACGCGGGAGAGCTCGACTCGTGAACGGACATCCAACTTGCGGTAGACCCGGCTCAAGATGCCCTCCACGGTCTTCGGGCTCGCGAAGACAGCGTCGGCAATCTCCCGGTTGGTGCGCCCCTCGGCCGCGAGGACCGCTACCCGCCGTTCGGTGTCTGTGAGGTCTGGCGAAGCGCGGCGACGGAGGCCGATCCTCCGCTGCTCCTCGCGCGCCAACGAGGCCCACGGCAAGGCGCCGATCTTCTCGAACACCGCGATGGCCTCGTCGAGGCTGGAGTTCGCCGCACCCTTCATCTTGGCGCGGCGCTGGATGCGGCCAGCCGCCAACAAAGCCTGCCCGAGCATGAACGGCACACTGTGGGCCCTGTTCGCCTCGACCAGGTCGGGTACCGACTCGACTGCCGCTGCGGTCTCGCCAGCCGCTGCAAGCATCAGCGCTCGGAGCCTGGCGCAACCGGCGAGGACCACCGGCCGGGCGAGCCTGCGTGCGCTCACCTCCACCTCTGAAAGTGCCATTTCGGCGCCGGCGAGATCCCCCAGTGTGATCATCGCCTCGATGCGCTCAGCGTCGAAGAGCATGATGGCCGGGTCCTTCACACCGGCCTCCTGTCGAGCGGCGTAAGCGCGCGTGAAGGCGAGGTCGGCCTCGGCCACGTTGCCGGAGGCCAGGCGCGCCATCGCCGTGGCGCGCCAGAAGATCGCCCGCAGGAATGGTTCACCGAGGGCTGCCGTCTCGACCTCGGCTTGCTCGAGAAGCTGACCGGCGGCGACAGTGTCACCGCGCATGGTCGCACTCATGGCCAGCTGACAGTGCGCCAAGGCAACGACTACCTGCCCGAGCCCTTCGGCGATCTGTAGCGCCTCGGCAGCCAGCCTGTCCGCGTCCGCCCAGTTGCCCGCGCGCATTTCGAGGTGGCCGAGGTTGAGCAACAAGATGGGCTCTGACGCGTCATCGCCGTACCGGCGCGCGAGCTCCACCAGCCTGGTGAGGATCGCGCGAGACTCGTCGTGCCGGTCCGCAAACAGCAGCTGCAGACCGAGCACGTACTCGGCCCGGTCAGCGACGAGACCTGCGGGCGCGGATGCCTCCAGAGTTACAGCCCGCTCCAACAGCTCGACGGGACTCTGCTGCCCGAGCATCACCCGCAGCTCGGCCTCTGTCTTCATCCCCTCTGCGCGGAGACGTTGGGCAGCCGTGGAGGTGTCTTGCGCAGGGATCAGCTCCCTGCCCTCCATCGTATGTTCGAGGGCCAGCACGAGGTCATGCGCCCCTTGCGCTCGGACCAGCACGGCCTCGGCTCGGACAAGAGGCGGCGCGTCCGGGCAGGACCACACCTCCTCGCACAGGGCGTCCAGACGTGATGTCTCTCCGGACAGACCCGCGAGGCGGGCAAGGAGCAACGAGGCCTGCCACGCCTCCGGCTGCTGCCCGGTCTCTCGAGCCGCTTGCAGTACGGCGCCGGCGCGGAGCGGGTTGGCGTCGTACAGCAGCCAGGACCCGAGCGCCACACCTCTCGAAGACAGCCACCGGTCGCCGGCCGGGGACAGCATGATCGCCAGTTCCATGAGTTCGACCGCCGACGAGAAGGCGCCGCGCCCTCGTGCCTGTTGGGCGGCCTCCTGCAGAGCGCTCGCGACTGCGCCGTTCGGTTCGGCAGTGGAACGCCCCAGATGCAGGGCGCCTCGTGCTGGGTCGGTCTCGACGTCTGCAAGGGCTCGGTGACAGGCCAGCACATCGTCTGGCGTGGCGATGTTCTCAACGGCTCGGGCATAGAGCGGATGGGCGATCTCAACCCTGCCACGTTCGACATGGCAGGTCCCTGCCAGCACCGCAGGTTCAAGAGATGCGAGCACTCCACGGGGTCCGACCCGAAGGACGGCACCCAGTGTCTCCAGGGTCGCCGCATGAGCGAGCGCGGCGACGAGAAGGCTGCGCCTCGTCTCTGGCGGAAGTGCCAACATCCTGCTGGTGATCAGTGCGTCGAGGCCGACGGCAGCGTCTTGCGCGCCGCCCGAGAGTTCCCGCTCTCTCCGGCCGAGCTCGATCGCGTGGAGCGGGTTCCCTCCCGAGTCTCGCTCGATCCGGCGCAGCGTGGGCCGATCGAAAGCCGCACCGACTGCTGTCTTGAGCACATGAAAGAGCGCAGCCACCGAGAGTGGCCCGAGCCAGGTCACAGCCGGCGGTTCACCCGCTCCTGCCTGAAGCCAGGTCGGGTACGGCGACTCGACGGGTCTGGTGGCTACCACGACCGCCACCGGCTGATCCGCCAAGCGTCGAAGCGCATAGCCGAGCGCATCCGCTGTGGCCGAGTCCAGCCACTGGCCATCATCGACAGCGACCAGCAGCGGCCTGGCGGTGGCGAGCTTCTCCAGCAAGCCACGCAGTGCGGCTGCGACGGCACGTTGCTCGATCACGCCCTTCTCGGGATCCTCTAGCAGTAGAGCGGCGCGCAGAGCCCGCCGCTGGGGAGTTGGCAGGCTCTCCAGGTCTGAATCACGCACGTGCGCAAGCAGATCCCCGAGCCCGTTGAACGCGAGACCGCGTTCGTGCTCAGTGGGACGAGCAACCAGGACGGTTCGGTCCCCCGGGATGGATGCGGCGAGGACTTCGTTGAAGATCGTGGTCTTGCCCATGCCTGGCATACCGATGATCACAGCTCGCGCTGGAGTCCCGACCGCGGGAGCAGAGAGTGTATGCAGGAGCGCAGCGAACTCCGCCTCACGACCGACAACGACTCCCGGTGCCTGTGCTGGTGGCATCACCTCGACAGTATCGCCCGGCGGAGCGCAAGGATGTAGGCGGAATGGCGCGAATCCCCTTCGGCTGAGGCTAAGGCCCGTCGGTACTCGGGGTGCCCTTGGGTGCTTCTCCGATCCCAACTGGATCCGCGCTGAGGCCGGCATCGCCAGGCTCGACCCCGAAGTCCTCGGGTCCGTCGCCGGGCTCTGCCGGAGCGGCCGGGATCTCGACCTGCTCCGGTGGACTGACCGAGGACGACTCCGAACCCGAACTCGACTCACCGGTGAACACGTCGTCTTGCCAGTCCTCGATCGCGGCCCCACGGTCGACCATCTCCTGGCTCGTCCGCAGGCCGACGACGGGGTCGGTGACGATGGCCTGCAGCTCATCAGCATCGAGCGGCAGGTCGGCGACCGAGCTCGCTTGGGCCGAGGTCTCGAACGCGGCCACGAGTTGGTCACCGCGCAGCACGCCGACCACCATCATGGTCGCCCGTGCGTCGGCGGTCTGGTCGACTCCGCCACCGGCAGACGTGGCGGCCATCTCCAGCACCGCAAGCTCCGAACCGTCGGCAAGTGTGGTGATCTCACATGACTGGAACGCTGAAGCGTCCCGGCAGATCGTGTCCCGGTCCCACTGCGCGACGTCGGAGGTGGCCACCACCTGGAGCTCAACCTTTCGCTCCCCCGCCTTGAAACCGAGCGTGGCTCCTATCTCGGTGCGGCTTGATCCCCCGCTGCCGCCGACGGCGATGTACTCGGTCACCGTGAGGTGCTCCATGGTGGCCGCGGCGAGGGCTCGCGGGTCGGAGGGCACCAGGTCCACCTGGGAGATCGAGGGCAGTCCGCCGTCCGCCGGGCCGGTCGAGTCGGAGTCGAACAGGCCCTGGCCACTAGCGACGTAGCCCACTGTGGCGATGACGACCGCTCCCGCGGCGCCGAGGCCAACGCCCTGCAGCCGACGTCGGCGACGTACACCTTCTCCGGCGACGGCACCCGCGTCCACCAGGGACAGCACGTCCGGGCGAACGCCGCCCACCACGTCCTCGAACCGCTGCTTCATGGTCGTCTCGTCGAGTTCCATCGAGTTCCCTCCATCGGGTCGGGGGCCGGTCATGATGTCGCCGCCGGCGAGTCCGAGAGCTGGGCGCGAAGTCGTGCGAGCGCCCGGGAGGCGCGGGTCCGAACCGCCCCCTCACTGAGGCCGACTTGGACTGCCGTCTCGTTGACCGTGCGGTCTTCCCAGTAGCGGAGTACGACGACCGTCCGGTCCAAGGCACCCAGCGTGCGAAGCGCCTCGAAGAGCTCGATCCGCGCAGACGCGTCGAGGCCGGCGGCGGCCTGGTCGGGGAAGTCGGTCACGGGTGTCTCGCTGTTGCGGCGAAGCCGTTTGTGCGAGAGGTAGGTCTTGGTCAACGTGCCCAGAGCGTAGGCCTGCGGGTTGTTCGCTCGCTCCACCTTGGGCCACGCGGCGTACAGCTTGATCAGCGTCGTCTGCACCAGGTCTTCGGCCAGCTGCCAGTCCCCGCACAGCAAGAGCGCCGTACGGAACAGTCGCGGTGTCACCACCACGGCGAACTCGGTGTACGCCGACGGTGTTACCAGAACACGCGGATTGCCGATGTGACTGCCGCGCGCCCGGCGGGTGGAGTTACCCGAGCGCGACGGCGAGGTGGGGCTCGGTCTTCTCCCGCACTTCGGCCTCGGTCACGCCCGGCGCCAGCTCGACCAGCTCGAGCCCGCGCTCGGTCACATCGATGACCGCCAGGTCGGTGATGACCCGCTGCACCACGCCGAGGCCGGTGTAGGGCAGCGAACAGTCGCTGACGAGCTTGAACGAGCCGTCGCGAGCGACGTGCTCCATCAACACGATGACACGCTTCGCGCCGTGCACGAGGTCCATCGCGCCGCCCATCCCCTTGACCATCTTTCCAGGGATCATCCAGTTCGCGATGTCGCCGGCGGCCGACACCTGCATCGCACCCAGGATCGCCGCGTCGATCTTGCCACCGCGGATCATGCCGAACGACGTGGCCGAGTCGAAGAACGCCGCACCCGGCCGGAGGGTGACCGTCTCCTTGCCGGCGTTGATCAGGTCAGGGTCCTCCTCTCCGTCGTACGGATAGGCGCCGACTCCGAGGATGCCGTTCTCTGACTGAAGCACGATCTCGACGTCGTCGGGCACATAGTTCGGGACGAGTGTCGGCAGCCCGATGCCGAGGTTGACGTAGTCGCCGTCCGCGAGCTCTGTCGCCGCCCGCGCCGCCATCTGGTCCCGTGTCCAGGCCATCAGCCCTGCCCTCCTCGCGTCCGCACCGTGCGCTTCTCGATCCGCTTGTTCGCCGCCTGCTCGGGTGTCAGCGGCAGCACCCGCTGCACATAGACCCCCGGCAGGTGTACGTCGTTGGCCCCCAGCTCGCCGGGCTCCACCAGCTCCTCGACCTCGGCGATGCTCACCCGCCCCGCCATCGCGCACAGCGGGTTGAAGTTGCGGGCCGAGTCGCGGAAGACGAGGTTGCCGTGCCGGTCGCCCTTCCACGCCCGGATCAGCGCGAAGTCGGTGACGACGGCCCGCTCGAGCACGTACTCACGCGGCCCCTCGGGTGTCTCGAACTCGCGAACCTCCTTGGCGGGGGACGACACGGTGGCCTCACCCGAGTCGTCGTACCGCCAGGGCAGGCCGCCCACGGCGACCTGAGTGCCGACCCCGGTCGCGGTGAAGAAGGCGGGGATCCCGGCGCCACCGGCCCGCAGCCGCTCGGCCAGCGTGCCCTGCGGGGTCAGCTCCACCTCGAGCTCGCCATGCAGGTACTGACGCGCGAACTCCTTGTTCTCCCCGACGTACGACGAGACCATCCGGCGGATCCGCTTTTCCCGCAGCAGCAGGCCGAGTCCCCAGTCGTCGACACCACAGTTGTTCGACACCGCCTCCAGGTCGGTGACGCCTGCGTCGAGCAGCGCCTGGATCAGCACGCTCGGGATGCCGCACAACCCGAATCCGCCGACCGCCAGCGACGACCCGCTGCCGATGTCGGCGACCGCCTTCGCTGCGGTGTGCACCACCTTGTCCATGACCTGACCTCACCCTTCGCGACGTGCCACCGGACCACTGCTCGGCAACCTACTACGTCCACCAGATCATGGCCCGCTACGGCGCCCCGCCAGCCAGCAGTCTGGGTTTGCGACCAGGCCAGCATGCAATCTCACCGCTAGGCTCGACCAATGACCAGCGCCTTGGCCTCGAGCCGCCCGCGGCTCCACATCGTCACCGGCAAAGGCGGCACGGGGAAGACCACGGTCGCCGCGGCGCTGGCGCTCGCCGTCGCCTCTGGCGGTAAGAAGGTGCTGCTGTGCGAGCTGGAGGGCCGCCAGGGCATCGCGTCGATCTTCGACGTCGCCCCGCTGCCGTATGGCGAGCGCAGGATCGCGGTCGGGCCACGCAACGGGGAGGTATTCGCGCTCGCCATCGACGCCGAGGCCGCACTGCTGGAGTACCTCGACATGTTCTACCGGCTCGGTCGCGCCGGCAAGGCGCTGGACCGGTTCGGCGTCATTGACTTCGCGACCACGATCGCCCCCGGAGTGCGAGACGTCCTGCTGACCGGCAAGGTCTACGAGGCCACCCGCCGCACCGACGCCGGCAAGCCGTCGTACGACGCCGTGGTGCTCGACGCGCCCCCGACCGGGCGGATCGGGCGCTTCCTCAACGTCAACGCCGAGGTGGCCGGTATCGCGAAGGTCGGCCCGATCCGCAACCAGTCGACCTCGATCATGCGGCTGCTGAAGTCGCCTCAGACACGAGTACACGTGGTCACGTCACTGGAGGAGATGCCGGTACAGGAGACACTCGATGCGTTGGCTGAGCTAAGGACGATCGGGCTTCCGGTCGGCTGCGCGATCGTCAACCAGATGCTCGAGTCCGAGCTGGCCGCCGACCAGTTGGTGGCCGCAGCCGCGGGCGACCTGGACGAGGCCGAGGTCGAGGCGGCGTTGAAGGAAGCAGGTGTCGGCTCAGACCCGCTGATTGTCGCCGGGCTGCTCGACGAGGCACAGCAGCATGCAGCGCGAGTGCGGCTCGAGGCGGCTCAGCGCAGCCGGCTGGACAGCGCGGACGCGCCGGTGCTCACGCTGCCCTACCTCACCGACGGCATCGACGTGGGTGCGCTTTACGAGCTGGCCGACCACCTCTGCGAGAGCGGAGAGTTCTAGTGGTGCCCCGCAAGACTGAGATTAGGCGGCCGCGGCCCCAGCCAGGCCGCGGCAATCGCCCCCGAGTCGGCCCGCTGACAGGGCGGCTCTCCGACGTACCCCATCTCGACGTCGATGCGCTCATCGCCGACCACAATGTGCGCATCATCGTCTGCTGCGGCTCCGGTGGAGTCGGGAAGACCACCACGTCGGCCGCGTTGGCGTTGCGCGCCGCCGAACGGGGACGCAAGGCGGTCGTGCTCACGATCGACCCCGCCCGACGGCTGGCCCAGTCGATGGGGTTGACCGAACTGGACAACCGGCCACGCCCGGTGGCCGGTGTCGACACGTCGCGCGGGGGCAGTCTCGACGCGATGATGCTCGACATGAAGCGCACCTTCGACGAGGTCGTGGAGTCACACGCGACCCCGGCGAAGGCGGCGCAGATCCTCGGCAACCCCTTCTACCAGGCGCTGTCGAGCTCGTTCGCCGGCACCCAGGAGTACATGGCGATGGAGAAGCTCGGCCAGCTGTACGCCGAGGCGTTGCGCAGCGACCGGTGGGACCTCATCGTGGTCGACACGCCGCCGTCTCGTTCGGCGCTGGACTTCCTGGACGCGCCGGAGCGACTGTCGTCTTTTCTCGACGGGCGGCTCATCAGGCTGTTGCTCGCCCCGGCCAAGGGTCCAGCACGACTGTTCTCGGCCGGCATGGCAGTGGTGACCAACACGATCTCGAAGGTGCTCGGCGGCCAGATGCTGCGCGACGTACAGACGTTCGTCGCGGCCTTCGACACACTTTTCGGCGGCTTCCGTGCCCGCGCCGAATCGACCTACCGCGTCTTGAAGCACAAGCAGACAGCGTTCGTGGTGGTGGCCTCGCCGGACGCTGACGCCCTCCGGGAGGCGGCCTTCTTCGTCGAACGCCTGGCGGAGGAGGAGATGCCGATGGCGGGGCTGGTGCTCAACCGGGTGACGCCGCCTGCGGCGCAAGGGATCTCAGCTCAGGCAGCGTTGGCCGCGGCCGAGCGGCTCGGCGACGACGACACGGTCACGGCTGCGCTGCTACGGCTGCACGCGGACCGGCTCGGGCGCATCAACACAGAACGCGGGCTGCGGCGTCGCTTCGCCGCTGCCCATCCTGCCGTCTCGACAGCGACAGTGGCGGCGCTCCCCACCGACGTACACGACCTGGTCTCCCTGCGCACGATCGGTGACAGCATGGCCGCGTAGCCTGAGCTGTTCAGCCTGCCGCAGCGACCTTGTTCTCCGCGACGGCGGCGGCGTGCTGGTCCTTGGCGGCCTGAAGCAGACCACGCCAGGAGGTGACGTTCGGGCGCCGACGAAGCAGCGCGCGCCGCTCCCGCTCGGTCATGCCACCCCAGACGCCCCACTCGATGTTGTTGTCGAGCGCCTCGGCGAGGCATTCGGTGCGTACCGGGCACTGCCCGCACACCTGCTTGGCGCGGTTCTGCGCCGCACCGCGCACAAAGAGTTCGTCGGGGCGCGCGCCCTTGCAGGCTGCGGCGTCGGCCCAGTGGTCGTTCCACGTCATGTCTGCCCCTACCGAGAGAAGAAAGCGATGTTCAAGGGTGTTTTCCTACGTGACTTCCCATGCGAGATATACGTTACGGAAGGTATTGATGAGACAACAGGTCCGTTTTGGTCAACCTTCGTAGTCATTTCTGACTAGTGGCGGCTGGTCACATCGCGTCATCTCCGGAGGATGCGGGCGTGTTGCGCTTGCCATGCCGTTCGACATGTGCCCTGGTCAGAGCCTCAATGCGAGTTCACCCGTCGCCGTCACGTACCCTGGTGGGCATGCTTCGGTTCGCTCGACCCAACCGTCACGAGGGTGGGCTGGTCCACCAGTTCGTCGTGATCGTGGCCATGAGCGTACTCTCCGGAGTGCTGATGGCCGGGCTGGCGCTGCCGTGGGTGGGGCTGCTCACAAAGGGCGCGGAGAACGGCGCGGAGGCGGTCGAGGACTTCCCGCTGGAGCTGCAGTTCCCCCCACTCAACGAGCGCACCCGGGTGCTCGCGTCCGATGGCAGCAAGCTGGCGGTGTTCTACGACAAGAACCGCAAATACGTCCCGCTGTCCAAGATCTCCGACGACGTGCAGTCAGCGCTCATCGCGATCGAGGACTCGCGCTTCTACGACCACGGCGCACTCGACGTCGAGGGCACCGTACGTGCGCTGCTCGCCAACCAGACCAGCGACGAGGTAGTCCAGGGCGGCTCCTCCATCACCCAGCAGCTGGTGAAGCTGACGCTGCTCGAGAACGCCGGGTCGGCCGAGGTGGCGGCGGCGGCGACCGAGCAGAGCTACGCTCGCAAGTTCGAGGAGCTTCGGTACGCCGTCTGGGTCGAGGAGCACCTCAGCAAGGACCAGATCCTCGAGCACTACCTCAACACCGCTTACTACGGCGACGGCGCGTACGGGATCGAGGCCGCCTCCCGCCACTACTTCTCCACCAGCGCGGAGACGCTGAGCCTGTCTCAAGCAGCGCTGCTGGCCGGCCTGGTGAAGAACCCCTCCGGCTACGACCCGACCAACAACAGGTCCGCCGCGCTGGAGCGTCGTGACCTCGTCATCGGACGGATGCACGACCTGCACGTCATCACCACCGAAGAGGCCAAGAAGGCGCGCCGAAGCCGGCTCGGACTCGACGTGACGAACGTGCCGAACGGCTGTTTGAGCTCCAAGGCGCCGTTCTTCTGCGACTACATGTTGCAGTACCTGCTGGCGCAACCCGAGCTGGGCGCGACGATCGAGGAGCGCCGTCACCTGGTGTACGGCGGTGGCCTCACGATCAGGACCACGATCGACCTGCGCTTCCAAGAAGCGGCAGACACGTCGGTGCAAAACCACGTCTTCCCCGAGGAGCAGGCGATCGGCGGGCTGGCGATGGTCGAGCCCGGCACCGGCTATGTGCGGGCGCTCGCGCAGTCGCGTCCGATGGGTCCCAAGAGGCAGCAGGGGCAGACCTTCCTCAACTTCGTCGTGCCCGACCGCTACGGGGACTCTCGTGGCTTCCAGTCCGGATCGACGTTCAAGGTGTTCGTGCTGGCAAGTGCCATCAAGCAGGGGATCCCGCTGAGCAAGACCATCTACGCGCCCGCGGCGACATCCATCCCGGAGGTCAACTACTCGACGTGCGGTGGCCAGTTCCAGTCCACGGAGTCATGGAATGTCGAGAACTACGCCGGAAGCCCGTCCGGGACCATGGACCTCTACTCGGGCACGCGATACTCGGTCAACACGTTCTTCGCGGAGCTGGAGCGACTCACCGGGCTCTGCGCCCCCTGGCGGCTCGCCGAGGACATGGGCGTCAATCTCTATCCGGCCGAGCAGACCGGCGACATCCCCGGCACCCGGGTCCCGTCGTTCACACTGGGGATCGCCGACGTCAGCCCGTTGGAGATGGCCGAGGCCTACGCCACCTTCGCCGCGCGAGGCATGCACTGCGCGTCGACTCCGGTGCTGGAGATCCGCGACCGCGACGGCGAGCTCCTCCCGGATGTTGCGACCGACTGCCAGCGGTTGATGCGGCGCGCCGAGGCCGACGCCGTCAACGACGTACTCAAAGGCGTCATGAAGCCGCCCTACGGATTCGGCCAGTACATCGCTCCCAGGCAACCGTCCGCCGGCAAGACGGGTACGACGTCGAGCCAGAAAGCCGTCTGGTTTGTCGGCCACACACCCAACCTCGCGGCGGCATCGATGATCGCTGGCGCCAACCTGCAGGGCAGCCATCTCAATCTGATCGGGTTGGAGGTCGGTGGCGAGATCCTCGAAGACGCGTCCGGTTCCGGCACCGCCGGTCCGATGTGGGGTGACGCCATGAAGGCCGTCGAGAAGTGGCTGCCCGACGAGCAGTTCGTGCGGCCCGATCCGCAGCTGATCGAGGGTCAGCCGGTGCAGATCCCGTCGTTGTACGGGTATGACCCGGACGAGGCCGCCCAAGCGCTCACCGAGCTCGGCTTCTCTCCCCAGATCGCCGAGACGGTCAACTCTCCGGCCCCTACCGGTACCGTCGCCTACACATCGCCGTCGTACGAAGGCGTCACGGGCGAGACCGTCTACCTCTTCATCTCCAACGGATACGTGCCTCCGCCTCCGCCCGTGGATCCGCCCACCGTCGAACCGCCACCCATCGAGCCGCCGCTGGAGCAGCCGGTCGAGACGGTGGAACCGCCCGTCGAGACGGTGGAACCGCCGGTCGAGGAGCAGGACCCGCCTCCAACCGACACCGGTGACGAGCAGCCTCAGGGCGGCAACGACCCTCCCAACGGCGGCGATCACAACCCTGGTCAGGGCAACGACAACCCCGGTCGCGGCAACGACAACCCGGGCCAGGGCAACGACAACCCCGGTCGCGGCAACTGATCCCACCGCTAACGTCCAACCAAGTGGTCGCCACCTACCCCCTCACTCCCTCGGACGTCTGCGTACCCTTCCAACCGAGCCGGACCGTCACCGTGCGCAGCCGGGTCAGCCGAGCTGGCGACGTACCTCCGCCGACACAGCCCCGCCGTCCGCGCGGCCGGTGGTCTGCGGGGTCACGGCACCCATCACCCGTCCCATCGCCCGCATCCCGTCGCCGCCCACCCCGAGGTCGGTGATAGCGGCCGAGACGAGGTCGACGATCTCCGGCTCCGTCAGCGGCTCAGGCAAGAACTCGGCGATGATGGCCGCCTCGTCGCGCTCCTTGGCGGCGAGTTCGGGCCGCTGCGCCTGGTCGAAGGCGGTGGCCGACTCCCGGCGCTTCTTGTGTTCGCTGGCGAGCACCGCGGTCACGTCATCGTCGCTGAGCTCGCGGGCCTGCTTACCCGCCACCTCGGCGTTCGTGAGCGCGGTCAACACCATCCGTAGCGTCGACGAACGCAGCTCGTCCCGTGCCTTCATAGAGGCGGTCAGTTCCTCGCGGAGCCGGTCCTTCAGCAATGCCATGCGTCCAGTGTGACAGCCTTGGCGGATGCGCTCACTCGTGAAGGCGACCGCCGGCGTCGCCGGCGTAGGGGCACTGGGCATGGGCTACGCGGCCGGCTACGAGGTCCGGGCGTTCCGGCTGCGAGAAACGGAGATTCCCTGCCTGCCGGCTGGTAAGGCGCCGATCCGTGCCCTGCACATCTCCGACCTCCACCTGACGCCCGGCCAGCGCAAGAAGCAGGCGTGGCTGCGCGCGTTGGCCCGGCTCGAACCCGACCTGGTCATCAACACCGGCGACAGCATCGGCCACCGCGACGCCATCCCCTACGTGATGAACGCTCTCGGGCCGCTGCAAGAGTTCCCCGGGGTCTTCGTCCTCGGCTCCAACGACTACTGGGGCCCGGTGCTGAAGAACCCGCTGCGGTACTTCCTGCCCAACGGCGGCCGCAAGCGCATCCAAGGCCCGCGGCTGAGTTGGCGGGAGCTCCGGGCAGCGTTCGCCGGCGTCGGCTGGCTCGATCTGACGAACGCGTTCGGGCAGCTGACCGTCAACGGCACCAGGGTCGCCTTCGCCGGCGTCGACGACCCGCACCTGAGATACGACCAGCTCGACGCGGTGGCGGGGCCGGCCGACCCCTCGGCCGACCTGCGGCTGGGCATCACCCACGCGCCGTACCTGCGGGTGCTCGACGCGTTCACCAGCGACGGTTACGACGCCGTGTTCGCCGGCCACACCCACGGCGGCCAGCTGAGGCTGCCCGGGTACGGCGCCCTCGTGACCAACTGCGACCTCGAAGCCGCCCGGTCCCGTGGTCTCCACCGGCACCGGCTCGGAGCAAGCACCTCGTGGCTGCACGTCTCGGCAGGCCTGGGCACGTCGTCGTACGCCCCGTATCGCTTCTGCTGCCCCCCCGAGGCGACCCTGGTCACCTTCATCGCGACGGCGGCTGCGCCGGACCAGTCCCTGATCTCGCGACGGAAGGCAGGGTCATCATTCTCCGGCCGATGAGTCGGGGTTCGGAAGGCGCTCTGTCCAACTGGAGCAAGAACGATCAACGGTGACGGGAGTCGTGGCATGGCTGATTATGTGCAGCTTGGCGATGTGCGGACGTGGTACGACCACGGGGTCGAGGTGAGCCGCTTGTGCTGCTGCACCCCGGCGGGGTCGACTCGTGGGCATTCGGCCCGAACATCGACGCGCTGTCGGCGCAGTTCCGCGTGTTCACACGGGAGCGCCGCGGACACGGCCACACGGCGGATGTCGACGGCCCGATCAGCTACGAGCTCATGGCGCAGGAAAGCATCGCCTTCTTGGAGACGGTCGTCGGCCGTCCGGCTCGGCTAGTCGGCTGCAGCGACGGCGCGGTGGTCGCGCTGCTGGTCGCCCTGCGACGCCCCGATCTGGTCGATCGCGTGGTCAGCGTCG
Source organism: Nocardioidaceae bacterium (assembly GCA_013811715.1). Lineage (GTDB taxonomy): Bacteria > Actinomycetota > Actinomycetes > Propionibacteriales > Nocardioidaceae > JACCUS01. The sequence continues at coordinate 190 of JACCUS010000280.1, read as the reverse complement.
CCGGGGTCTTCAACCGGGACGGTCTCGCGTGGAGTCCGACGTGTTCGCCGGCGCTCCCCGGGTTTCGTCTGCCGGGTCGTCGATTTAGCGCTGCCGAGCGCCTCCGGTAGAGTCGTTGCTCCTTCGGGCTGTGGCGCAGCTTGGTAGCGCGCGTCGTTCGGGACGACGAGGCCGCAGGTTCAAATCCTGT